>JAZOOB010000105.1:0-8883 GCA_045654845.1 Eubacteriales bacterium
ATAGTGAAGGAAAAGATAACGTCGTGGTCATAGCTTTCCTTCGAGAAAAGTATTCCACCTCTGTTCCCAGGCTCGCGTCCGACGAGGTAGCCGTTTTCTACCGACCACTCACCGAGCTTTACGTCAAAATATTCCTGCCAGTCGTCTGCCGGCTTATAATCCAAAACGACAGGGCAATCTTCAAGCTTTACCAGCTTGCCAAGTAAATGTAATTCTTTCATAGCAGTCCTCTTTTTGTAAAATTTCAACCTAATGAATTATATCATAAAAGAGAAAAGAATGCAAGAGGCCACTGCGTATAAACAGAGAACTTTAAAATTTGCTTGATTGCAAATATGAAACGTATTTATAAATTCAAAAAAACTCAAAAAAAAGAAAAAAACTCTTGATTTTTTATTTTTCTTGTGTTATAATAGTTAGCGTTTGAAGGGGTATAGTTCAGTCGGTAGAACACCAGTCTCCAAAACTGGGTGTCGTGGGTTCAAGTCCTTCTGCCCCTGCCAAAAACGAAAAAGGTCACCAACAGGTGACTTTTTTTGCTTTTCAATGTTATAATCTTTATATCATTTTCAAAAAAGAGGCTACTATGAAATCCTACAAGACCTTAAAGCTCGCGTGTTATAGCGGTACTATATCTATGGCGGTTATATCAAATTTATCGCCCTTGCTTTTCGTATCCTTTATGGAGCTATACGGAATCTCCTATTCACTCGTCGGGCTTTTAATACTTATAAACTTTTCTACACAGTTGCTCGTTGACCTTGCGTTTTCCTTTTTTTCGCACAAGTTCAATATTCAGAGCGCTATTCGGCTTATGCCTGTTTTAACGCTGACCGGCTTTTTGATTTTTGCGCTCGCGCCTTTTATCTTCGAAAACGTATATATCGGCTTGGCACTCGGCACTGTGATTTTCTCGGCATCAGGCGGATTTGCAGAGGTGCTTATCAGTCCCGTCATCGCCGCTATTCCGAGCGAAAATCCCGACCAAGAGATGAGCAAATTACATTCCTTTTACGCGTGGGGTGTCGCGCCTGTTGTAATCTTTACTACATTATTCATAAAAATCTTCGGCAGAAGATTTTGGTTTATATTGCCACTCATCTTCTCTATTATTCCGCTTTGCTCATTCATATTATTTATGAAGTCAAGACTCCCCGAAATGAAGATGGAAGGAAAGACTTCGGGCGCATTCTCTCTTTTAAAGCAAAGACAGCTTCTTATATGTGTTTTTGCAATCTTCCTTGGGGGTGCGACGGAATGCACGATGGCACAATGGGCATCGGGCTATCTTGAAATGGCGCTCGGCATTCCTAAATATGTCGGTGATATTATCGGTGTTTCGGGATTTGCGCTTCTGCTCGGTGTCGGACGTACCTTATATGCAAAGAAGGGTAAAAATATAGAACTTGTTCTACTTATAAGTGCTGTCGGCGCTCTTATATGTTACGCTCTTACTACCTTTTCTCCCTTCCCCGCGCTTTCTCTTGTCGCTTGTATGCTCACAGGACTTTTTGCGGCAATGCTTTGGCCGGGAACTCTCATCGTATCCTCAAAAAGAATTCCCGACGGCGGAGTTTTCCTATATGCATTATTGGCGACGGGCGGCGATCTCGGAGTCGCGCTCGTACCACAGATGGTCGGAATTGTGGCAGACGCAACCACGATAAATATAGGCATGGCTTCTTCAATAATTATTCCTCTTTTGGCAATATTTTTCTACGGATATATCTATATTTCCAAAAAGAAATATGAAATATAACTTCAAATTCGGATATAATAAAATCGGTATCGCACGATACCGATTTTTGTTTGCCAAATAGCCATAATAAATGATAACGTTATGAATACCTCAAGTAACGAAAAGAACTCAAAAGAAAAAAAGAAAAACTCCAAAGAAGAGATCGAAAAGAGAACGAACGTCCCCAAAAGGGATCTAACGACACCTGATCCTCCGGTGCCGAATCGTGCTCACACTCCAATTTAGGACTGTTGTATTTCGGCATAATTAAAATAGCTCGTGTGCATTTGCACACGGGCTATATCGTTTATTCTATAATCGCCTCTTCCCACATCGAAGGTGCTTCATAACCAAGCATTTTTACTGTGGTAGACGCGAGGTTAGCGAGACCGAACTCGCCCTTATCCTCTTTCACCTTATATTTGTCGGAAGTGAAATTATCGTATATAATGCAGGGTACGGGATTGAGAGTATGGCTCGTCTTAGACTTCATCTGTCCGTCCTTTGAAAGCTTCGGCTCGCCCGTCTTTTTATCTATCTCATACATTTCGTCCGCATTTCCGTGGTCGGCGGTGATTATAGCCGCGCCCTTCAATTTGTCGATTACGGGAAGGATTCTCGCAAGCTGAAGGTCGAGTGCTTCCATACTGCACTGAGTAGCGAGGAAGTTACCGGTATGACCTACCATATCTCCGTTCGGGAAATTGACGCGAAGGTACTTATACTTTCCGCTTTCAAGACATTCGATAAGCTTATCGGTGATTTCCGCACACTTCATCCAAGGACGCTGTTCAAAGGGAACGACGTCGGAAGGAATCTCTATATAGGTCTCAAGCTCATCAGAGAACTTGCCACTCTTATTTCCGTTCCAGAAATAAGTGACGTGACCGTACTTCTGTGTTTCGGAAATTGCGAGCTGGGCAACGCCCGTTTCGCAGAGGTATTCGCCAAGAGTGTTTGTGATTTCGGGGGGATTTACGAGATAACGCGAGGGGATATGAAGGTCGCCGTCATATTCGAGCATACCTGCGTATAATACGGCGGGAACTCTCTTTCTATCAAATGCCGAGAAGGTAGCATCTCCTTCAAAGGCTTTTGAAATCTCTATCGCACGGTCACCGCGGAAGTTATAGAAAACTACGCTATCACCGTCTTCAACAGTGCCGACGGGCGCGCCATCCTTCGCGATAACGAAGGGGGGCAAATCCTGGTCGATTACGCCAAGCTCGTTTCTGTAAGCGGTAACTGCCTCAGCGGCGGAAGCAAACTGTCTGCCCTCGCCAAGCACGTGAGTCTGCCAGCCTCTTTCTACCATAGACCAGTCAGCCTCGTATCTATCCATAGTGACCTTCATTCTTCCGCCACCCGACGCTATCATTACGTCAAAATCAGCAGAACGAAGCTCGGCAAGGAAATCCTCAAAAGGAAGGATATAATCGAGAGCAGAGGTCTCGCCTACGTCTCTACCGTCAATAAGAATATGAATTCTTACCTTCGCACATCCCTCGTCCTTTGCACGAACTAGCATAGCCTTTAAGTGATCTATATGAGAATGTACGTTTCCGTCAGAGAAAAGTCCTATAAAGTGGAAGGTGGAATTGTTATTCTTTACGTTGGATACAAGCTCACACCAGCCCTTTGAAGCAAACATTTTTCCGCTTTCTATCGACTGAGAAACGAGCTTCGCGCCCTGAGCAAAGACCTGACCTGCACCGAGTGCATTGTGTCCTACCTCAGAGTTACCCATATCGTCATCGGAAGGAAGCCCGACTGCCGTACCGTGAGCCTTCAATTTCAGCGTAGGATAGGTCGCCATAAGTTTGTCAAGTGTGGGGGTGTTTGCCGCGTAAACCGCGTTTGCCTTGTTTTCCTTTGCAAGACCTACACCGTCCATAACGATTGTGAGAAGAGGTCCTTCTACCCCTTCAAATTTCGAAGATTTCTTTAAAGGTGCTACCATAATACGTGCCTTTCATTATATATCGTTTTTTATTTTATATATCTGCGTCCTTAATATATTTATACCCGTTTTCCGCTATAAATTTCTTTCTGTCATCAATAGCGTCACCAAGAAGAGTTTCAAACATTCTGCAGGTCTCCTCGGCATCGGCGGGGCTCACCGCGATAAGACGTCTTGTGGCGGGATTCATCGTCGTCTGCCACATCATTTCGGGCTCGTTTTCACCAAGTCCCTTTGAGCGCTGAATAATATGCTTCTTATCGCCGATTTTCTTTAATATCTCCTGCTTCTCTGCTTCGTTATATGCGAAGTAGGTGTCAGAGCCACAGTTTATCTCAAATAGGGGGGATTCTGCTATAAACACTCTGTTCTCCTGCAAAAGTGTGGGCAGAAGTCTATAAAAGAGCGTCAAAAGCAGAGTTCTTATCTGGAATCCGTCCTCGTCTGCATCGGTACAGATTATTATCTTATTCCAACGAAGCGCGGAATAATCAAAGGAAACGAGGTCGCCCTTCACCTTTCCCTCAATCTCAACACCGCAGCCGATTACTCTCAAAAGGTCTACTATTATCTTGCTTTCAAAAATACGACTATACGTACTCTTCATACAGTTAAGAGTTTTACCTCTTACGGGAATTATCGCTTGGAATTCCGCATCGCGTCCGAGCTTACAAGACGTAAGTGCAGAGTCACCCTCAACTATATAAAGCTCTCTTTTATCGGGGTCTTTTGAACGGCAGGAAACGAATTTCTCCACTCTGTTCGCTACGTCGGTAATAGAGCCCGAAAGCTTTTTCTTTATATCAATTCTCGCCTTTTCCGCATTTTCACGGCTACGCTTGTTTACGAGCACCTGATTTGCAAACTGAGAGGCACTCGTGGGATTTTCTGCAAAGTAGACCTCCAATTTTCTCTTGATAAAATCGGTCAGTGCCTTTGCAATAAAGGTATTATTTATCGCCTTTTTGGTCTGGTTTTCGTACGACGTCTGCGTAGACGAGCTGTTTATTACGACCACAAGACAATCGGCAATATCAGCAAAGCCTATCTTGCTCTCGTTTTTGGTATACTTGCCCTGCGACTTGATATACTGGTCAAGTGCCGAGGTGAAGCCCATTTTGACCGCCTTGTCGGGCGAGCCACCGTATTCAAGGTAGCTTGAGTTATGGTAATACTCAAGTCGGTTTACCACGTTTGAAACGCAGAAGGCGACGTCTGCCTTCAATTTATAATCAGGCTTATCCTCTCTGTCGCGTCCCTGAGTTTCCAAGTGCCAGCACACAGGGGCTGTCATAGAATTACCCTCGGTTATCTCCTCCATATAGTCCATAATTCCGTTTTGATAAAGGAAATTATGCTCTTCAAACTTGCCCTTATCTCGCTCAAGTCTGAGCTTGAAGGTGATACCCGCATTTACTACCGACTGGCGTCGCATAGTGGTGAGGAAAAACTCGTCGCTGATATTGATATCGGTAAAGACCTCAAGGTCGGGCTTCCAACGAATGACCGTGCCCTGCTTCTTCTTATCCTCTTTTACAATATCGCGAACCTTGAATTCTGACGCGGGATATCCCGCCTTAAAATCTATTTCGGAAAGCTGTGTACCGTTATATGATTTTACTGTCATATACTCAGAGGAATACTGTGTGGCGCAAGCGCCAAGACCGTTTAAGCCGAGAGAATATTCGTATGCGGAATTTCCGTCGTTATTCTCATACTTTCCGCCCGCGTACAATTCGCAGAAAACGAGCTCCCAGTTATAGCGATTTTCCTTCTCATTATATCCAAGAGGAACACCACGACCAAAGTCCTCGACCTCTATTGATTTGTCGTTATAGGCGGTGACGATTATCTGCTTACCGAAGCCCTCTCGCGCCTCGTCCACCGAGTTTGCAAGTATCTCAAAAAAAGAATGCTCGCAGCCTTCAAGTCCGTCCGAGCCGAAAATAACGGCAGGGCGCTTTCTTACACGGTCGGGGCCCTTCAGCATTTTTATGCTTCGGTCATCATATTCTTCCGTCTTTTTTACGCGTTTCTCTGACATTTGCTTTCCTTCCAAGTTCATATTTTTACATCATATATTGTACCATAAAATGACTACTTTTGTCAACATCAATAGAGTAAAAATTTCCCTATAAAATTAAAAGCGCCCTCAATTTTTATCCGAGGACGCTCTCTTTATATTTACTTTTCCGTTTCTTTACATTTGTCGCGCGAGCAGGCGTCGGCATATGGACAGCCGATACACTTTTTTCCGCTTTTTTTGGCTTTTATTATGTAAAAGAGCGCCGCGCCTATTATAAGGCAGACCGCTAAAATAACTATAACGTCTTTAAGCATATATTCGCTTCCTTTATACCTTTGATAACTCTTTTATGCTCTGCTCTGCTTTTTCGTCCTTATTTCTCTTTAAAATCAAGACGGTGAATATTAAAACGATAGTCAAAACGATGGCAAAGCCGAGTGTAAACATCCACAAATCGCCAAACTTTTCCCCCGTAAAGAGTGTACCGAAGAAGTAGACGAAAAAGGATAGGGTGTAGCCTACGGAAAACTGCAAGCCCAAGCCTGCAAAGAGCCATTTCTTCGACTTCAATTCTGCATTCATCGCTCCTATTGCCGCAAAGCAAGGGGGGGTGAACAAATTGAAGGTCAGGAATGCAAGTGCCGCTACGTTTGATATACCCAAGGTCGCTGCTACGACGCTTTCACTTCCCTCGATCACCGCAAGTCCGTCAAGGTCAAACAGGTTCGCAATTGAGAAGCAAACGGCAAGCGTTCCTACCACGTTTTCCTTTGCAATAAAGCCCGTGATAGCTGCGGCGGCGAGCTGCCAAGCCACTACGCCTACAATGGGCGCTATAAGATAGGAAAAGGGGGTGGCTATTGCTGCGAGAATAGAGGTACTCTCCATTCCCTCTTCTATTATTTCAAATCTCAAGTTGAAGCTCTGCATAACGTGAACGGCAAAGTTACATACCAAAATTACAGTACCTGCCTTCACTATGTAAGACCAGCCGCGCTGGCACATTGAAATAAATGCTTTATATAAGCTCGGCGCTTTATATTCAGGAAGCTCGATTATGAAAAAGGATTTTCTTCCCTTATTACCCGTAAGCTTATTTACAAGCAGGGCACACAAAAAGATTATGACTATTCCTAAAAAATACATAGATGCGCCTACCCACGCGGATTTCGCGAAGAATGCGCCTGCAAACAGACTTATGACGGGCAGCTTCGCGCCACAGGGCATAAAGGGGGCGAGAATTGCCGTAGCTCTGCGCTCTCGCTCGTCTCTTATAGTTCGGCAAGCCATAACACCGGGGATAGAACAGCCTGTGCCTATAATAAAGGGGATAATAGATTTTCCCGAGAGTCCTACTCTTTTGAAAATAGGGTCAAGCACGACCGAGGCGCGAGCCATATAGCCACAGTCCTCAAGAAGAGCAATAAGGAAATACATTATCATTACGAGAGGCAAAAACCCGACTATCGCAATAAAGCCACCTATAATGCCGTCAATGAGAATAGACGTCCATATAGTATCGTTTCCAATCGCGTCGGCAACGAGTGACTGACCGCCCTCTAAAAGACCTACCAGCCAATCTGCAAACCAGACGGCAGGGCCCGACTGAGATACAAAGAACACGCAAAGCATAACCAAAGCGAAAATAGGAAGACCGAGCCATTTGTTAGTTAAAGCGACGTCTATTTTATCCTGTAAAGTCTTTTCGCCACTATTACTTCCCTTTGATTCAACCTCATCTATAATAGAGTTGACAAACTCAAAGCGCTTTTTGTCAGCGAGCCCCGCTCTTTTCTTATCGCTTCGGTCGGTATCCAGCTCGCGAAAGGGGGCTTCTGTTTTTTTGCCTATCATATTCTTTGCCGTTTCTACAAGCTCAGAAAGTCCTTTTTTCGAGGTGGAAACGGTCTTTATAACGGGACAGCCAAGTCGCTTTGAAAGTATATCGGTATCTATTTTATTATGCTTTTTGTCGTTTATATCGGTTTTGTTCAGTGCAACGACTAAAGGAATGCCAAGCTCTAATAGCTGAGTGGTAAAGAAGAGGCTACGGCTAAGATTCGTCGAGTCTACGATATTTATAATTACGTCGGGGTTCTCGTTTCTTACGTACTCGCTCGTGACGCTCTCCTCCGAGGTAAAGGCGGATATAGAGTAAGCGCCCGGAAGGTCAACGGCAATTATCTTCTCTTTGCCAGAAAATGCTTTTTTTATAGGGTGCTCTTTTTTATCTACCGTAACGCCAGCCCAGTTTCCTACCTTTTCGTTTTTACCCGTCAAGGCGTTATACATTGTAGTTTTTCCGCTATTCGGATTTCCCGCCAAAGCGAATCTCATACCTACGCTCTCCTTAAATTCTTAATAGAATGATTTTCAGTTACCCTATGCTAACCGAAGGGCAAAAATAAATTCAGTAAAAACTGAACTTCAAATTAAAATGGCTTCTGCCAAGTGCTTATCTATACTGTATCTGCCATCCTTTATAGACACGATACAGCCGTTTTTCAGCTGTGAAATAACGGTTATAGGCTCGCCTGCGTAACAGCCGAGAGAAAACAAAAAGGCATTCAGCTCTTCATCGCTCGTCAATATATCACGAACAATATATTTCTTCCCTTCCTCTGCCGATTTTAAATTCATAAGAAAAACCTACCGTTTTCAGTTTAAAATTCATTTTCAGTTAGCCACTGCTAACAACTATATTATATATATTTTATGCCGTTTTGTCAATGTTTTTAGATTCAAAAAAAAGCGCTTTTTTCAATTTTGTAAAATATGCGCATTCGGTTAGCCTTTGCTAACTCATTTAATTGTGCAAAATTAACAAACACAACTACAAGCCCCGCTTCGACGCGCATATGATTGAGATTTTTTGTGTACGCCCATATCTTCTCGGCAACTTCCTTGAAATCAGAGTGCGCTTTCTCAAGCTCGGCAATTCTCTTTCGAGACTGCTCGGCAGTTATGGCTTCTGCTCTCTGCTCATTTTTGCCGAATATAGACTTGTTTGGGATCTTCCCCTCCGTCCGTTCCTCAAGCGTCATTCTATCTGTGTTAAGCCAGTGAAGGAGGTATTCGTTAAAGCGCTTCGAGATGTTGGGACCTTTGACGGTTATAGGCTTTAATATCCTCTGCAAGCCTTTGCCGAGTGATTTGCCC
>JAZOOB010000106.1:0-3503 GCA_045654845.1 Eubacteriales bacterium
TCCCCACTTTTTGAGAATTGTTCTTTACTTAAATTATACTGACTTGACTTTTTCTTTTCAATGATATATAATATTTAAAAACTGATATTTTCTGCTATGGAGTTTTTATGAGAATTGTAAAATGCGGTTACAGATACCGACACTCCTCTACCTTTGAAATAAACCGACCGACAGGCTCAGGCGACTATATTTTCCTTATACTGCAATCCCCTGCTTATTTTATTTTAAACGGCAAAAGAGTCGAGACGAAGGGATGCTCGGCTATATTCTATAAGAAGGGCACACCGCAAATATACGGCGCACTTGACGGGGATTTTGTAAACGACTGGATACATTTCGAGCTTGACGAGGGTGAGTTCGAATGGATGCAGTCAAGGGGTGTGGTTTTCGACGAGATAATAGATTTAGTCAGCGCAGAGCCTCTTTCTCTTATGATAAGGAAAATGTGCTCGGAGATGTCCTCGAAAAACAAATATGCAAGAGAATCGAGCGAGTTATATCTTCGCTTGATAGCCTTGAAGCTATGCGACTGCATACAAAAAGAAGACGGCGTAAGAGGGCACTCTACCTTTTTCGATAAGCTATTTTCTCTACGCGAGGAAATATACCTGAATCCCCAAAGAGAATGGAAAATTTCTTCTATTGCAGAAGAGCTCTCTATGTCAGAATCCTACCTTCAGCATCTATACAAAAGCTATTTCCACACGAATATAAAAAAGGATATAATAACCTCTCGCATTTCCTATTCAAAGCATCTGCTCTTTTCTACCGACGAGTCGATATCCGCAATATCCTACGCCTGCGGCTTTGAAAACGACGTGCATTTTATGCGAACGTTTAAAAAAATGGTGGGCGTCACTCCCTCGGAATACCGAAAGAGCGTTCGTCAATAAAAAAGAAAAAGGCAACACCTCGTGGTGTTGCCTTTTTAATATGCATTTACTTTTGAATATATCCGTCGAGAAACTCACCTATACGATGCATAGCATCCGAAAGTATTTGGGTTTTTGGAAGCATAACTATCCTAAAATGGTCAGGTTTTTCCCATTCAAATCCGCTTCCGGGCACGACCAGAATGCCGGTCTCGTGTAATAAATCGTGGGCAAATTTTCTGTCATCGGTCACGTTGTGCTTTTTTACATTTATCTTCGGGAAAAGATAGAATGCAGCTTTATTTTTAACAAACGAGAGGTCAGGGATTTTTTTAAGCGCATTTATTGTCGCTTCTCTCTGCTCATATATGCGTCCGCCCACACTTACCATTGAAATAGGATATTCGCTGTCCTTCAAAGCGGCAGGTACTACAAGCTGAGCCAGAGCATTTGAGCATAGGCGTAAGGAAGTGAGCTTAATTATATTCTCTCTGTATGCACGGCTTAACTCCTTTGGCCCGCTGATAACCATCCAGCCTATACGAAATCCGCAAAGACAATGCGACTTTGAAAGTCCATTCATCGTAATTACAGGAATATCAGGCGCAAGTGAGGCAATAGAAAAATGCTCGTTTCCATCCATAACCAATCTATCATATATCTCATCCGAGAAAATCACAAGATTATTTTCTCTTGCAATTTTTGCGATTTTGATAAGAATATCCTTTGAATATAGCGCACCTGTGGGGTTGTTGGGATTTATTAAGACGATTGCACGTGTTTTTTCGGTTATTTTAGATACAATGTCATTACAATCAGGGTTCCAATCAGACTGCTCATCACAGATATAGAAAACGGGCTTTGCGCCGCACAAGCGTACACAGTTGCTCCAAAGCGAATAGCATGGTGTTGGCACAAGAACCTCGTCGCCTTCATTGAGCATGGCCTGCAAAGCGAAGTTGACAACCTCGCTCAGCCCGTTCCCTATAAAAACGTCGTCCTCATCTATGTCGCAAAGTCCCTTCCCCTTGTGATACTCTACAATAGCGCTTCTTGCCTCGGGCATTCCTCGAAAATCACAGTATCCCAGCGCACGCAGGGCTTGTCCTTCCAATGCATCCGATATGCTTTTCGGCATTTCAAAGCCAAAGCTGGCGGGATTTCCCGTGTTTAATTTGAGCACGTTCTCCCCTTTTTCTTGAAGCTCTAATGCTTCATAGAATAAAGGTCCTCGAATATCCGAGTGCACTTCTTCCATTTTCATTGAGGGTTTAATCATTTTTGTCATTCTCCTTTAACGGTCATTGACAACATTATACATTAATGCTATAATATAGTCAAATACTTATATTGTTATAGACATTATATTAAAATAGTTATAGGAGAAAGCTATGTTTCGTGATAAGGAATACGTTTATGAGGTATGGCGTGAAAAAAGTTTTTCAAAGGCGGCAAGCCGTATGTATATAAGCCAGCCGTCACTCAGCGCAAAGATAAAAAGAATAGAGGAAAAGCTGGGCGCAGAAATATTTGACAGAAGCACGTCACCACTCGGTCTGACTGAATTCGGACAAGTCTATATAGACGCTATAAGAGAGGTCAACGGTATAGAAAGAAGAGTCGAAAGCCGTATAAACGATATGAATATGCTTCGTTCCGGAGAGTTATCTATCGGGGCGAGCAACGTATTTGCCGCATACGTGCTTCCACCTATAATTGCAAAGTTCAAAAAGAAATTCCCAAAGGTAAAAATAAACCTTACAGAAGGAAACACCGCTACGCTCGAAAAACAGTTATCGAGTAATGAAATAGATATAGTAATAGATAATAACCACTACGACCACGAGCTTTACGAGAAAAAGGAGTGCAAAAGCGAAAAAATACTTCTTGCAGTACCAAGCTCATTTCTCGAATGCAAGGAAGCAGAAAAATACGAATTAAGTGAGTCATGTATTGAAAAAAAGGAATATCTGAGCGAAAGCTATCCTGCCGTTCCACTATCACTTTTTCAAAAGATTCCTTTTATACTTTTGACCTCGGGCAACGACACGAGAATAAGAGGAGAAAAAATGTGTAAGGAGGCGGGTTTTCGGCCAAACGTCGTACTCGAAGTGCGCCAACAGTCGACGGCATACATGATAGCCACGACCAAAATCGGTGCGACCTTTATAAGCGATACCGTCGTACAAAAGCTACCCCTTCACACAAATCTGAAATATTATAAGCTTGACAGCGAGCTTGCAAACAGAACGGTTTATTTCACCTTAAAAAAGCACAAGCAACAGTCCAAGGCTATTTTGGAATTTATGAAGCTTATTACAAATGAATAAAAGAAGGCAACACCGCACGGTGTTGCCTTCTTTTCGTGGGTTAGCCACCAAGGTCGCCCATTTTGTCGAGCATATTTTCGATAAAGATGCCGTAGCCACTTTCGGGGTCGTTTACGAGCACGTGGGTGACAGCGCCGACTAATTTTCCGTCTTGGATAATGGGCGAGCCTGACATTCCCTGCACGATTCCGCCCGTTTTTTCGATGAGCGCTTTATCGGTGACGTGTACGGTGAAGCACTTAGTACCTGTCGATGCGCTATTTATATTTAAAATCTCGACCGAATATTCCTTTATTCCCTC
>JAZOOB010000107.1:0-13025 GCA_045654845.1 Eubacteriales bacterium
TTGTTCGGCGGATGCCCCAACACCACCTACGGTGAGTCTGTTGGTTGTGTAGCAATTACCCGTAATGCTTCGGTTGTTACCATCACGACCTCTGCTATTATGTGTATCATTATTTCCTTCTTCGGCCCGTTCGTAACCTTCCTTGCTTCCATTCCTAACTGTGTAATGGGCGGTGTTTGCGTAGCGCTTTACGGCTTCATTGTTGTTTCGGGTCTTAAGATGATCCAGCAGGTAGACCTTGGTGACAGTAGAAACCTCTTTACCGTATCGGCTATCCTTATCCCCGGTATCGGAGGACTCAGCGTATCCTTTGGTAAGGTTACCTTGACCACTATCGCTTGCGCTCTTATCCTCGGTATTATCGCAAACCTTCTTCTTTCCAAAAAGAAGAATAACGACGCTGAATAATTAAAAGCAATACATAAAAAAGCGACCTTTATAGGTCGCTTTTTTTATTTTTACCGTCCGTTTTGTTTTCGGTAGGCATTTGGGGTCATACCCATATTTCGTTTGAAGCTTTGGATGAAATAACTCTCGCTTGAAAAACCAGAGAGGTAAGCAATCTCGGATATTTTCGTATTCGTTTCGGTGAGAAGGGAATACGCGCGAAAAAGCTTTAAATCGTTAGAAAAAGCCTTTAAGGTTTGGTTCGTTATTTTGAAAAAGTCATTATTCAGCTTCGTTTGACTCACGTGAAATAGAGAGGCTATCTGCGACGTTGTCAACGGCTCGTTAAAATGCTGTGTAAGATACTGAACTACGTCGAAAATATAATTGTTCGTCGTATTAAGGCGAAAGACTCTTTCGTCGGATAAAAATCCATTCGCCTCGCTTAATATCAAAAAGAGAAGAAAGAGCGATTTTGTCTTATCGTTTTCGTCTGACAGTAAGCTTACGTAGCGCGTAATTGATTCGCATTCTTTTTCTGACAGCTCGGCTATAAGGCAGTCATCCTTCAAAAGACAACAGCCTTGTAAAAGACCTTCGGGAATCTGATTTAAGAATTTTTCATCATAGTATATACAATAGCAGGAATATCCTTCTTTTCCCGTGCTTACAGTATCGGTGTAATGATAAGATCCCGCGCGGTGAAAAATAAGTGCGGGGGTCTTTATATACTGTCGGTTTCCGTTACTGAATATAAGAGCGTCCGATTCGCTCGTTATCAGCAGAAGCTCGTTTATGCTATGCATATGAGTGCTTTTGTGAGTGTAGCTTTTATCGCTCTTAATTCTCTTTACACTTATCGGACTCTTTTGAGGAGAGTAACGAAGGTCAAGGTTATTTTTCATTTTTAGTCACCTCTTTGCAGTCTCATTATAACACCGCTTTGCCTCTCTGTCAATAAAATGTTGAAAATATAAACTTTTTGGGCGTTTTTACGCTATTTTTTTATATTTTTCTTGAAAAAAGTGTGGTAAAATTACATTATCAAAAACAAAATACATTAAAATTCAAGGAGAACGGGTAGAAAAAATGAAGGAGTTTTACACTCATAACAAGGAATATCTTGGACACGGAAAATGTAACGAGGCGAGTGTGGTAAAGGGCGAGCATTACCGTTTTACAGTGCTTACCTCAAATCTGCTTCGCCTTGAATATAGCGAAAAGGGTGTATTCGAGGATAGACCCTCACAGGTGGTTTTAAACCGTTACTTTGATACCCCCGAATTCGACGTGATAGACGAAAATGACCGTCTTGAAATTTCTACAAAGGATTTTCACCTCGTCTATAATAAGAAGGAGTTTTCGCCCGAAAATCTCTATATAGATGCGAAAAATCGTTGTAGCCACTATGCAGGACGCTGGAAATACGGAGCGACCACGTTCGGAAATCCGCCTCGCCATAATAATCTTATGGGTACGACTAGAACGCTTGATAAGATAGACGGCGAGTATCCTCTCGATTTCGGTCTGCAGGACACGGGAGGGCGTAGCTTTTTCGACGATAGTAAATCCCTTCTTCTCGACGAAAACGGCTGGGTAGGAGAGCGCACCCAAGGGAATAGCGACGTATATTTCTTGTGCTACCACCATAACTATACCGAGGCTATAAAGGATTTTTACCGTCTGACAGGCGCGCCACCCATGATGCCCCGATACGCGTTTGGAAACTGGTGGAGCAGATATTGGAAATATACCGAAAAAAGCTATTCCGAATTGCTTGAAAAGTTTAAACAACGCGGAATGCCCTTTACCGTAGCTATGCTCGATATGGATTGGCATATAACCGAAGTTGATTCCAAATACGGCATGGGCTGGACGGGTTATACTTGGAATAAGGATTTCTTCCCCGACCCCAAGAGATTTTTTGATTATCTTCACAAAAACGGCTTGCATAGCGGTCTTAATCTTCACCCCGCCGACGGTGTTCAGGCATACGAGGACGCATATGCCGATATGGCAGATGAGATGGGTGTAGATAAAGAGAAGGAAGCGCCCGTAAATTTCGATATTGCTTCGCCTAAATTCATAAAAGCATACTTTAAGCACCTCATACACAAAAATGAGGAGATAGGCGCGGACTTTTTCTGGATAGATTGGCAGTCGGGTACGGAAAGCAGAATAAAAGGGCTCGATCCTCTTTGGGCGCTTAATCACTTCCATTACCTCGATAGCTGTAAAAAAGGAAAGCGCGGTATGATACTTTCCCGATACGCGGGATTGGGTAGCCACCGATATCCCTTCGGCTTTTCGGGAGATACGGTTGCTTCTTGGAAGTCGCTTCAGTTCCAGCCCTATTTTACCGCAAATTCAACAAACGTCGGTTATACCTGCTGGAGCCACGATATAGGTGGCTTTAAGGGGGGAGTACGCGAAAAGGAGCTATTTATCCGTTGGATACAGCTCGGTGTATTTTCGCCCGTTTTACGAATGCACTCTAATAATGATCCGTTTACGAGCAAAGAGCCTTGGGTGTACGGAAAAGAGGCCGAAGAGATAAGCGCTCGCTATCTACGTCTGCGCCATAGGCTTATTCCTTACGTTTATACCGAGAGCTACTGTCAGAATACCACGCTTACGCCTATGATAACCCCCTTGTATTATCGCTATCCCGAGGAAGCAAAGGCTCTTGAATTTCGTAATCAGTATTTCTTTGGACGAGAGCTTTTGGTATGCCCTATCACCTCACCTACCGTGTTTGATAGCGGTATGGCTACCGTCAAAGCGTGGATACCTGAAGGCGTGTGGATAGACTTCTTTTCCGGACGCGTATATCAAGGTGATCGCGTCATAAATCTCAATAGAAAAATAGAAGACGAGGCAGTTCTTGCCCCTGTAGGTGCAATTGTTCCGCTTTCCAAGGACGCGTGGGGAGATAATAGCGTAGAAAATCCGAAGGAAATGGACGTCTACGTGTTCGCGGGCGCGTCGGGTGAGTATTCACTGTACGAGGATAGTGGTGACGGCTATGCTTACCGAGAGGGAGAATGCGCCTTTACCGATTTTTCGTTCTGTTGGGGCGATAGCGCCACCTTTAATATTTCGGTCAAGGGAGATTTTTCGGTTATCCCCGAAAAGCGAAGCTTCACAGTCCATTTCAGAGGCTTTGAAAATGGCGTAGTGGCGAAGGGGGATAAAATACTGTCACAGTCCTATGACACGAATACAAACACCCTTTCGGTAGTTCTTGACGAAGTAAGCGCGACAGATAAGGTAGAATTGATACTCGATTGCGCGAAGGTGCACTTGAATAGTGATTTCAAGGATAGAGTTTTCGATTTTCTTATGTCGGCGCAGATGCCGGCAAATGACAAGACGGCTATCTTCAACATCTATAAAAAAGCGAAAACGAAGGAGGATATAGTAGTAAGCCTTAATTCCTTCGAGCTTTCCCACTCTATCAGAAACGCGCTTTACGAAATTACCTTTTCATAACGAAGAAAAAGCACTTATGATAATCATAAGTGCTTTTTTGTATATTAGTTTATTTTTATACTCCCGAATAAGCGGAGAAGCCGCCGTCGATGGGGAGAATAACGCCCGTAACGAAGCCTGCCGCCTCGTCGGAAACGAGCCAGAGCATACCGCCGATAAGCTCTTCGGATTCGCCAAAGCGATTCATAGGAGTGTTACGGAGAATCTTCTCGGTTCTGGGGGTGGGCTCACCCTCGCTCGTGAAGAGAAGCGCACGGTTCTGGTCGGTTACGAAGAATCCGGGTGCTATTGCATTAACTCTTATTCCCGCATTTGCGAAGTGCACTGCGAGCCACTGAGTGAAGTTCGATACAGCCGCCTTTGCCGCACTGTATGCGGGTATCTTTGTAAGGGGTCTGAATGCATTCATAGAGGAAATGTTAAGAATGTTTCCTGAACCCTTTTTCGCCATATTTTCAGCGAACACCTGTGTGGTAAGGAATGCCGCGGTTACGTTTAAGTCGAATACGAAGCGCACACCCTCGGGCTTTATCGAGAAGAAGCTCGTCTTATCGGGTGAGGGAAGGTCCTCGTTTTCGTAATACTCGTTTGAGGTGGTAGCGCGGGGGTTGTTTCCACCTGCGCCGTTTATAAGAATATCGCAGACACCGAGCTCGCTTTCAACAGTTCTGCAAGCTTCTTCAAGGCTCTCTTTAGAAAGACAGTCTGCCTTTACTGCAATAGCCTTGTATCCGTTGTCTCTTATTCTTTTTGCCACAGCCTCTGCCGCGTCAAGATTGAGGTCAAGTACAGCGACACTTGCGCCACACTCTGCGAGCGCTTCTGCAAAGGAGGAGCAGAGAATACCGCCGCCACCTGTAATTACTGCGACCTTGCCGTCGAGGTTTATCTTAAAAGGAAGTTTCATTTTATATCACACTTATCCTTTACTTTTATTATTTTTCGAGAGTCTTTTTGATAGCTTCCCAAAGACCCGAAAGGTATACAGCGCCGAGTGCTCTGTCGTAGAGACCGTAGCCGGGTCTGCCGTCCTCACCCCAGATATTTCTTCCGTGGTCGGGGCGGGTGTATCCGTCGAAGCCGTTTTCATAAAGCGCTCTTAAAATTCCGTAAATATCGAGCGAGCCACACTCTGTCGGGTGAGGACTCTCGTGGAAGAAGAGCGTTTCGGGATTTTCGTCGGTGAACTTTATGTTTCTCGCGTGCAAGAAATGCACTCTGCCCATTTTCGCATATTTAGCAGCGAGCTTAACGAGGTCGTTATTTCTGTTTGCACCAAGAGAGCCCGTGCAGAGAGTAATTCCGTTATACTTGCTGTCAACTGCGGCAAATATGCGGTCAACACCCTTTTCGTCACATACGATTCTGGGAAGATCGAACAAGCTCCACGGCGGATCGTCGGGATGTACTGCCATTTTGACGTCACATTCCTCGCATACGGGAATGATCTTACTTAAGAAGTAAACCATATTCTCAAAAAGCTTGTCCGCGTCTACCTCTTCGTAGCGCTTAAGAAGGGCTGCAAGTCCGTCCTTTGTGTAGCTTTCGTCCCAACCGGGAAGAGAGAGTGACTGCTTTTTGGGGTCTAACTGTGAAAGTGTTTTCTGGCTGTAAGCAAGACAGTTCGAGCCGTCCTCTGTAACGTACTTAAGCTCGCTTCTTACCCAGTCGAATACAGGCATAAAGTTGTAGCATATTACCTTTACACCCGCCTCTCCGAGATTTCGGATAGTCTGCTTGTAGTTTTCGATATAGCGGTCACGCAGAGGAGAGCCAAGCTTGATTTCCTCGTGAACGGGAACGCTCTCGATTACTTCCATTTCAAGACCGTGATCGTTTATGGTCTTCTTTAATGAAAGTATGCTTTCCATGTCCCATACTTCGCCAACGGGGATAGTGTAGAGTGCGGTGACGACGCCTGTCATATTCGGGATCTGTCTTATATGATCCAGAGTGACGGGATCCTTTTCACCGTACCAACGAAACGTCATTTTCATTGTTTTTTCTCCTTTAACTTAATAGGATATAGCACGTTATTTTTGCAAAAACAGTTTAATTTTCGCAAGATTGACAAACACCACGCTTCGCCTATATACGAAAAAGCACAGGCAAAACGGCAAAATACACATAGTGATATGTATAATTTTGTATTTCTAACTACATTATAGCCGAATTTTTTGAATTTTTCAATTGCTTTTGTTGTAAAATAGTATTGCAAATATTGCCTACTTGTGTTAAAATAGCTTTGTAAGAAAAAATCTTTTTTTCAGAGGATTGTCTATGGAATTTGAGAAGCTTGAATTTTTTTATGCGAGAAACGAAAAGCCCTGTCCGTCCGACTATAACAGACACTGTCACGACGGGTATGAAATAATATACGTCCTTGAGGGTAGAGGAAGATACGTCGTAGAGGGTACGGAGTATGAGCTTTGCCCCAATACTCTTATGATTTTCAGACCGAGCGAATTCCATTACGTCGACATTCTGTCCGACCATCCGTATAGCAGATACGTAATAAACTTCGATAAGAGCTTTTTGGAGAGCGATTCCGAGTATCTCGTAAGACACTTCAACGAAAAGCCCTTGGGCGTGGGAAACTTCTATTCGGCTATGGATATTCCTCTTTCGGTGCATTCTATTTTCGAGCGACTTGACAATATTTCCTCTCTGCCTGAAGAAGAGCAGAAGATAATGGCAAAAATGCTTGTAGGCGAGCTTTTAGTGCTTCTTTCGGTCTCATCACCGAAGGAAAGGGCGTCGGGCGCTGAGCCTCTTGGCGCGAAGGTCATTCGCTATCTTAATGAGAATATAGCTACGCCTATCTCACTTGACGAGCTTGCAAAGAGATTTTACGTAAGTAAATTTTACCTCTGCCGAGCTTTTAAGGCTTATAACGGAATTTCTATTGTCGGATATATAAACAATAAAAGAGTTATGCTCGCGCGCGAAATGATAGAAAGCGGAGAGACCGCGTCAAACGCTTCATTAAAGGTGGGCTTCGGTGACTACTCGTCTTTTTATCGCGCGTATAAAAAAATAATAGGCGCATCGCCTAAAAAAACGAATAATGAAGCCACTTCGGTGTCGACGCTTAATATAGGGAGGGATTAAGAATGCAGGAAAAATATAGTTTGCTAAAAAATATAAATTCGCCCGCTGACCTTAAAGAAATCCCCTCTGCCGATATGCCGAAGCTCGCAGAAGAAATAAGAGAATTCCTTATAGAAAACGTAAATAAGACGGGAGGACATCTCGCCTCTAACCTCGGTGTCGTAGAGCTGAGTATGGCTCTTCACCGCGTCTTCGATACCCCCGCCGACCATATAATATGGGACGTAGGACATCAGGCTTACGTTCACAAGATACTGACGAAAAGAAAGGATGCTTTTTCCTCGCTAAGACAGGCGGGCGGCATTTCGGGCTTTACGCGCAGAGAAGAGAGCGAATACGACTCTTTCGGTGCAGGTCATAGCAGCACCTCTGTTTCTGCCGCACTCGGCTTTGCTGAAGCTGATAAGCTTGCGGGGCGCGATAATTATACAGTCGCTGTCATAGGTGACGGTGCTTATACGGGTGGTATGGTCCACGAAGCGCTAAATAACGTGAAAAAGGACCTTCGCCTTATAATAATTCTCAATGAAAACGAGATGTCTATTTCAAAAAATATAGGCGGATTTGCGAAATATATAGCGAATATAAGGACCTCTCGCAAGTACTTCCAAACGAAAAACAGGACTATTTCTATAATAAGAAAAATCCCGCTCTTGGGAAAACCTCTTTTTAATCTCATAAAGACGCTAAAACAGTGGATAAAGAACCTTCTTTATTCGAGTAACTACTTTGAAGAGTTAGGGCTATTTTATATAGGCCCTGCCGACGGAAACGATTATGAAACGGTTGAGAGACTTCTTTACGAGGCAAAGAAGAAGGGCGAAAGCGTAGTAATCCACCTGAAAACTAAAAAGGGAATGGGATATTCCCCCGCAGAAAACGAGCCTAATAAGTTTCACAGTGTCTATAAAGGAGAAAAGGAAGAAAAGGAGAGCTTCCACTCTGCCTTTGGAAAAATCCTTTCCAATATGGCAGAAGAGGACGAAAAAATATGTGCTATAACCGCCTCTATGGCAGACGGCACAGGACTTTCCGCGTTTGCGAAAAGGCACCCCCAGAGATTCTTTGACGTAGGTATTGCAGAGGAGCACGCCTCTACCTTTGCAGCCGGTCTTTCTGCATCGGGAATGAAGCCCTATTTTGCAGTCTATTCTACCTTTTTGCAAAGAGGGTACGATAACCTTTTGCACGATATAGCGCTTCAGAAATTACCCGTCCGTATCTGCGCTGACAGAGCAGGTCTTGCGACCGCAGACGGCGCGACGCATCACGGAATTTTTGACGTCAGCTTCGTTTCTCATATTCCCGAATTCGAGATATTCGCGCCTGCCACGATAGGCTCTCTTGAAAAAATTCTTCATGATACGAAAAACACGGACACCCCCGTGCTTATAAGATATTCAAACTGTGCAGACGACGATGAAATAATAAATACCTTCTACCCCTCGGGCGATTATGAAAATTACGGAATTCGCACCGATTTTGCACCCGACGATGAGCTCGACTGCGTAATAATCACCTACGGAAAAATAACGAGAGAAGCAATTTCGGCAAAGAAGAAGCTTTCCTCTATGGGCTATAATATAGGTCTTGTTCTGCTTGAAAGGCTCAAACCCTATGATAAGCTCGCAAAACAGCTTTTGTCGTTTCTGCCCGAAAATAAATGCAAGATAATCTTTGTAGAAGAGGGCATTTATTACGGTGGCGCGGGAATGATACTTCGCGAGGAGCTTTTGAATACTGAAAAGGGAAGCGCGTTTGCTACCCCCGACGGCTATGAAATTCTCGCAATAAAGGACACCTTCGCTATACCGAAAGAAAATGTTTCCTACTATGAATGGTGTCATATAAGCGAAAAGGACATTGTCGAAAAGGTTACAAAAGGAAAAAACTAAAAAGATATGCCTGTTAATTTCAGGACGTATAAGAAGCTTTTTACTCTTATACGTCCTTTTTTCTATTTTTATGGAGCTTTCCCATCTTTTTTTCAGTTACTTTTTTGAATGCAACGAGTATAATATTAATATATTGAGTATATAAGGTTAAATTTTAAAATCGTAATACGATTAATACATAAAGAAAATTTAAGAAAGGAAAACCGAGATGGAGCTTATACTTATAAGTGATACGAAGCTGAAGGTCATGCTGAGCGCACTTGATATGCAGAAGTACGACCTTGATAATGACAGTATAGATTATGATAATACAGAGACGAGAAGGGCATTTTGGCAGATATTAGACGAGGCGAAGCACAAGACGGGCTTTGACGCCGCAAGTGAGAAGGTCTTTATTCAGGTGTATCCCTCGCGAGGTGGTGGGTGCGAAATGTACGTGACGAAATTGGGCGCACTTTCCTCGGCTCTGCCCGAAGAGGCTATTTCGAGAAAAACGAGCTTTTCTATGCTTCGTGGAAAGATAGGAATTTATCACTTTGATTTTATAGACGACGTAATTACGGTTTGTAAGAGACTGAAGGACTCGGGATATTCCTCGGAAAGCGGTCTTTATGCGTCGGAAAACGGTGGATACGACCTCGTAATTCACGAGAGATTGCAAAATAGCATAATGAATTCCTCAAGCGTCAGTGAGTACAGCTTTATAGAAGAGTATGCAAAAAGGAAAAGAGGCACTCTTGAGCTCGCCTACATAAAAGAACACGGCGAATGCATAGAAGCACTCGCCGCAGTGGATAAGTTATCTGCAATATAAAACAAAAAAAGAGACCGAGGTCATAGCGACAACGGGGCTGATAGAATCAGCGCCGAAAATCCCCTTCGCTCGGTCAAGTTAATTATACAGTATCCTTTTCGTTTTGTCAATAAAAAAGCGTCTTTCGACGCTTTTTTTATTTTATCCTTCCTTTTAAAAGGTATTCTGCCGTTTTTATAAGTGTCTTTCCGTTAAGAAGACATACTGCAAGAACACACAAAATCTGTGGAATTACAGGATAGGTGCCGGCAGAGAGAAGTATAAACGATTGCGCTATTACTATAAGCGTATTGCAGATAAGTATAGGCAGATTCATCTTGAAATCCATATACTTTTTCGTGTTTATAGCTCTTATAATGAAAACTACGAAGTAGCTCGCAAAGGTCGCGATAGCCGCACCGTTTGCGCCGAGAGAGGTGGGTATAAGCAGATAGTTCAAGCCTAAATTGAGGAGCGCCCCTATCATTGCCGTATAGAAGGAGAGCATACTCTTCTTTTCCATAAGGTATATGACGCCCATAAACGTAACGAGACTTGAAAAGACCGTCGCACAGCTTAAAATCGGAATGTATTGCCACGACTCAAAATAAGCGCTCGTAGTGAGGATCCTCGTCGCAATTTGTGAAAAGGCTATAAGGAAGGTGGCAGAAATGAACATCACCGCTTGGAAGTTGTCAAACGTCTTTGCAAAAAAGTCGGAGTGTTCCTTTTTGTCGTCGCCCTTTTCCTTCACCGCCGAATATTGCCACGCCTCGCAGAAAATAGCCGAAATCAGAATAAGGATGGTAGGAAGCTTATTTGAAACGGCATAAAGCCCGTTTATATCTGCGCCGAGCATGTACCTTATCATATATCGGTCGGAGACGTTCGTTACCCACCAAAATATTGTAGTGGGGATGAGTGGCAAGCTGTAACGGAGCATGGATTTCACCGTTTTGAAATCAAAAAGCGAAAAATCTATTTCCGTATGAAGCTTCGCCACTATGAATATAAACAGAGAGCATAGCGCATCTGCAAGCACTACAGAGAGCACGTAGCCGAGAATATTCATATCAAAGCCGAGTAGGAATATTAAGTTGAATGCAATAGTTAAAACAGTGCCGACAATACCTTGTATAGCAAATAGCCTCATCTCACCTCTCGCTCGTACAAACTGTGCGAAAATCGAGTGAAGGGCAGAGGATATAGCGTATAGAATAATAAGCCAACCATATCCCTTTGTCATCTCTATAAGCTCTAAAAGCGGAGTAAATAATGAGAAAATTATGCCACTCGCTATAAAGACTATAAGACCTGACGAAAGGATCTTTTTTCTGTTACCCACGTCGTCTATACAGAAGCGAAAGATCGCGTCGTATATTCCGAGTGACAAAAGAGGAATCAGAAAAATAGCGGTCTGGGTAATAAGGTCAGCCGTTCCGTATTCTGCCGTCGTAAGACAAGAGGTATAAAATCTTACGAGGAAAAATACGAGCAATTTCGAGCTGAACGTACCTATACCGAGTATCGTCGCATTTGAAAGTAGCTTTTTATATTTGTTCATTTAGATTTATTTGTTTTCAATATCGGTTATCATATCTACACGGACGGCGTGACGTCCACCCTCGAATTCGGAGGAAAGGAAAAGGTCTACTATATCCTTTGCAAGGCCAGGACCTATAACTCTTGCGCCAATGCAGAGTACGTTTGCGTCATTATGCATACGTGTCATTCTCGCAGAGAAGGTGTCACCGCATACCGCAGCTCTTATACCCTTATATTTATTTGCCGCCATACTCATTCCTATACCCGTACCGCATACGAGAATGCCGAAGGAGTTTTCAAGGTCACTCTGTACGCCCATAGCGACTGCAGAAGCAAATTCGGGATAGTGACAGGATTCTGCGCTGTCAGTGCCACAGTTTATTACCTCATAACCCTTTTCTTCAATGTAGGTAATAAGCTCTTCTTTGAGAAAATATCCTGCCGAGTCTGCGCCAATGTAAATCTTTTTCATTTTATATCTCCTTTTAGGTGTTTTCTGTCTGATTTAATCTTTCAAGTCGCTCTCTTTCAGCCGAGGGCATACGTAGGTATGTGGGGAAGAATTCCGCGTCGGAAACGAATTCACCCGATAAGTATTTTCTATACGCGCATATAGCGGTAGAAACCGCATTTTGCCCTATAAGGCTGTACGGCGTTTCTTCGATATTCAAGTCCGAATTTTCAAAGTGCTTTAACGCCACGTTATATCCGTCGCCCGAGAAGCGAATCTTCTTGTCGCTATACTTATCCTTTAACTCTGATGAAAGGTCGGAAAGCGAAATAGCTCTGTCCTCGGTGAGTCGGGTAAGTATACCGTCCTTGCATTCAAAGAGTGCATTATATACCTGATTCCTTCTCGCATCCATAAGAGGACAGTAAATACCGTCGAGAGGGAAGAGATTTTGTGCAAGAGATTCAAGAGTCGATACGGGCACGCAGGGAATGTTTCTGCCAAATGCTAAACCCTTTATTACGGCGGTTCCTATTCGTACACCCGTAAAAGAGCCGGGACCTACGGTGCAGGTGAATAGCTCAATATCGTCGATAGAAACACTCGATTCCTTCATCGCCTCTATTGCCATAGGGAGCAGAAGCTCACTGTGAGAAAGCGTGTTTTCTACTGTGAAGGAGGATAGCATTTTTTCATTTTCACATACGGCGGCAGACGCTATCTTTGCCGTACTGTCAAGCGATAAAATCTTCAAGAATTTTTCCCCCTTCTATCGTTATTTTTCTTTCGTCTTCATTGTTTTTAGTTTTTTCTATCGTCACGAAAATCGCGTTTTCGGGAATCTCACCTTCTATATTTTCACTCCACTCGCAGAGCGCATATCCGTCTCTTTTCAGATAGTCGTAGAAGCCTATCGAGAAAAGGTCGTCCTCGTCCTCTATGCGATACATATCGAAGTGAAAAATGGGGAGATTTCCTCGCTTATATTCGTTTACGACAGTGTAGGTAGGACTACGTACACCGAGCACGTCCAAAGCAGAAGCGAAGCCTCGCGTAAATGCCGTCTTGCCTACGCCCATCTCACCGCGAAGCGCGATAAACGCTCTCTTTTCACCCTTTTCGTAGAGAAAAGAGCATAGCGAGCGCCCGAGCTTTTCGGTATCTTCGGTACTCTTTGTAAACACCGTCATTTTATTTCCTCCAGATAATGCGAAATATCCCCGCCCAAAACGAATGAAAGCGCGTCTTCGTAATCCTTTTGTCTTTTTTCTGCTTCTTTAGAATTAGCGTTGTAGCCATCTTCGTAAATCGCGCATAAAAGCGTGTTTTTCGGAGTATCGTCGGGGTCGGT
>JAZOOB010000108.1:0-1638 GCA_045654845.1 Eubacteriales bacterium
GCTTTAGGTGTTTTGGTGTCTTTGACGCTCGTTTTTGCATCAATTCTTATTTATAATGGAAATAAGAAATACGAGGTGCCGCTTTACGCGAGTGAAAAGGCGATAGGAAACGACGGAATATTCTCGGTACAGATAGAGAAGCGCGAGCATTCTCTTATCTACCCGAAGGGTGCCGTTATTTCACAGTCGATTTCGGCGGGCGAAATGAAAAAGAAGGGCACTGAGATTCTGCTTACCATATCCGAAGGTCCCGTCTCGCTTCATTTTCAGGCAGAAGAGGGCGCGGACTCTGAGTTTTTACTTGCAAGCTTTTCTTCACAGATAGAAAGTGGCGGATATAAGATAAGCGTAGTTTCAAAATACGAATATAGCGAAGAGCTTGAATTCGGCAAGTGCTTTAAGGTCGACGAGGAGGTCTTTGACGGCACGACACTCACCGTCCGTATAAGCGCGGGCAGTGAAAAGACCTACGTCGAGATTCCCGATTTTGTAGGAAAGCCGATAAGCGAGGCTATAAAATATTTAAACGAAAACAACGTGGTCTTTGACGTAATTTGCGAAGGCGAGGAAAACGTCGATACGGTAACCGAGCAGAGCATTGACGCGAACAAAAAGACCGAGGCGTACGTCGAAGACGGAAAAATTTCACTTACAGTAGGAAAAAGAGAGAATTGATGGATAAGAGAAAAGCGAAGGTCGTAAAGGGGCTTGGCGGTCTTTACGAGGTTTTATGCGAGGATAATAGAGAAAGACTTTCTTTGCGCGCAAAGGGAGTTTTTCGCCACGAGGATATAAAGGTACAGATAGGCGATATCGTGGAAATCGAAGAGGGCGAGGGAAGTGATAACCTCGTCATAAGCCGTATATGCGAAAGAAAAAATTCGCTTATCCGCCCCCCGCTTGCAAATATTGATATGCTTTTCGTCGTCGCGGCGGCGGCTTCCCCTTCGCCCGTTTTATCCACTCTTGATAAGCTGATAGCCATAGCCGAGTATAATAATATAGAGGTCGTGCTCATATTCAGCAAAAACGATCTTTCCTCTACCGAGTGCTACGAAGAAACGTATAAAAATGCGGGATACGAGGTATTTTCTATCAGTAACGAGACGAAAGAGGGCATACAAGAATTAAAGAACTACATAGAAAAGAGGCTGACAGACGGCAGGTGCGCCGCCTTTGCAGGTGCGTCGGGCGTAGGAAAATCCACGCTCTTGAATTCGCTTTTCCCCGAGCTTTCCTTACAGACCGGTGATATAAGCAAAAAAATCGAACGAGGAAAGCACACCACCCGTCACGTAGAAATATTTGAGGTTAATAAAAAGGAAGAAAACGGACGAGTGACGAGTGGATTTCTTGCCGACACCCCTGGCTTCAGCCTTCTTGATTTCGTGCGCTTTGATTTCTTTGAGCTTGACGACCTTTTGTCCTGCTTTAAGGAATTTGTACCTTATTCTCTTATGTGCAAATACACCGACTGTACTCACGTAAAGGAGAGGGAATGCGAAATAGTACGCGCACTAGAGGAGAAAAAACTCGCAAAAAGCCGTCACGAATGCTACTGTGAGCTTTACGAAATCCTTAAAAAGAAAAAATCATATAATTTTAAAAAAACTATTGACAAATGAAAAAAAGTATTGT
>JAZOOB010000109.1:0-3286 GCA_045654845.1 Eubacteriales bacterium
GCTCACAGATCGACATGGCTACGATCCGACTTTTCTGCCTCTGCCTCCATCTCCGCCTGCATACGAAGGGCGGATTCTCTTGAAATTCTCTCGGCTTCGCTTTCTATCTGTCTGCGACGCTCTTCGGTCTTTTCATACGCATTTTCGCTTTCGCATATTAAGACCTGTCTTTTTACAGAATATCTATACTCTATTATCTTTGTAATTATATCGTTTGCATTAGAGGAAGAAATAAAGTCGATACCGCTCTGCATATAGGGTATTTTTATTTCTATGACCTCACCGTCGTCGAAAATTTCCGCCTCGTCGAAAAATCCCTTGGTTATCGCGCCTACTCTCGCCGCTTCATCAAAAATTTCGGGCATTATGGCAGACGAAAACTCGCTTTCGGGATAATGCGGAAAAATGCGAAACGAAGCCGCCTCGTAAAACAGGCGAAGCTCGTCCTCTATTTCATAAAGCGCCGTCTGGCTCTTATGCGCGTCAAAATACGCGTCCACCTCTACTCTGTACGGCTCACGCTGAATACGGACGCGTACACTGTCTGCGCTCTCAAGCAATTCTCTTTTATCTCTGTCGGGATTATATCTTTGAAATATTTCAAAAAACTTTTTCTTGTTTTCTGACATTTTATTACATCCTTTTTATTTCTTCAATTAACGTCTTTATTATTTCGTCTGATTTTATTTTGCCGACTATCTCGCCCTTTTTGAAAAGGACCGCTTCGCCGACTCCGCCCGCAATTCCTATATCCGCTTCGCGTGCTTCCCCCGGGCCGTTTACCACACAGCCCATAAAAGCGACCTTTATCGGCTTTTTGCGAAGATTTTCGCGGTCTAACGCCTCTTCAAAGGAAGCGAGCAGGGGTATCAAATCTATTTTTGTTCTTCCGCAGGTAGGGCAGGAAACTATCTCTATTTCCTTCTCTTCGTTTAAGCCAAGCGCAGAGAGAATATCCCTTCCCGCCTTGACCTCATAGACGGGGTCTGCCGTGAGCGAAACGCGGATAGTGTCGCCTATACCCGAAGAAAGCAGACTGCCTATTCCAACAGCGCTTTTTACAGTACCCGACTGTAACGAACCTGCTTCGGTTACACCTAAATGCAGAGGATAATCGGTCCTCTCGCTTATAATTCTGTTCGCCTCTATCATATCGCGCACGTTTGACGCCTTGACCGATATGCAGACGTCGTAAAAGTCGAATTTGTTAAGTAAGGCTACGTGATAGAGAGCACTTTCTGCAAGTGCTTCGGGGGTAGGTGCACCGTGTCTTTTAAGTATTTCCTTTTCAAGCGAGCCACTGTTTACGCCTATGCGGATAGGAATGCTCTTTTCTCGACAGGCATTCACCACCGCGCGCACGCGCTCGTCGTCACCTATGTTTCCGGGGTTTATTCTTATCTTGTCTGCGCCCATAGAAACGCATTCAAGCGCTATTTTATAATCGAAATGGATGTCGGCGACCAAGGGGATCTCTATTCCTCTGTTTTTAAGCTCGTAAAAGGTCTTTGCGCACTCAATATTAGGCACTGCCAAGCGTACGATATCGCACCCAGCATCCGAAAGCGACTTTATCTGCTTATAGGTCGCCTCTATATCCTGCGTATCGGTGTTTGTCATAGACTGTATACTTATCTTTGCATTTCCGCCTATTTCTACACTGCCGACCTTTATTTTTCTTGAGCTTCTTCTCGCCATGTAATCCATTTTAAATCCTTCTTTTTAGAAAAGTGTTATTATATCCTTGAGTGTTATGATGAGCATAAATGCCATAAGAACAACTATTCCTACAAAATGCACAATGCCCTCGTATTTTACGGGCAACGGCTTTCTTCTTATCATTTCCAAGAGAATGAATACCGTTCTTCCTCCGTCAAGCGCGGGGAATGGAAAAAGATTAACTACTCCTAAATTTATGCTTATAACTATCGCAAGATAAATTATATTCGCTGCGCCCGTAGACGCCGCCTCGCTTATCTGTGTAGTAACCCCGACAGGTCCTGACACGGCTTCGATACCGAATCTGCCTGTCACAAGGTCAAAAAGCGACTCCCATATCATTCGTACGGTAAGCACGGACCTATAAAAGCTGTGCCTTATTACCGACAAAAATCCGTAGTCCTCTTTTAGTGTATAGAAATCCCTCGCTCCAAGGTACTGACCTCTTTCAACATATACGGGAAAATCGGCATTAAGCGTCAGCATTTCTCCGTCACGCTCGACGGTGAGTGCCACCGTGTCAATTCCCTTTCGCATTATTTCATAGTCGAGCTCGGAAAGGATATGCACCTTTTTACCGTTTACGGCGATAATTTTATCGCCCTCGGCAAGCCCTGAAAACTCGCTACTGTTTTCGCGCGGTACTTCTTCTACGGAAATTATCCTGTCTACCGTCGTCGAATACATAGATTCGGGGGTAGCGGATATGAGAATGAGCATCACAAGCGCACCTGCTAAAATATTCATTGCCGCACCTGCGACGGTTATAATCAGTCTTTGCCACGCAGGCTTTCTGAACAACGCGTTTTCGTCGTCCGACTCCTCATCCTCGCCCGCCATACTGACGTATCCACCGATAGGAAGAATACCGAGAGAATACTTTATATTCGTTTTCTTTGAGGTATAGGTCAGCATTTTCGGTCCCATACCGATAGAAAATTCCTTTATCGTGACACCGAAGATTCTCGCCGTAATATAGTGGCCGAATTCGTGAATGAATATAAGGACACCAAATATAAAGACAGCGAGCAAAATGTTAAGTGGTTTCATTACTTTCTCCGTATTACTTTATCATTGAAAGCGCTATTCTTCGCGCCTCTCTGTCTGCGCCTATAATAGAGTCAAGGTCGGTGCAAGCCTTTGCATCAGTCATTTTTTCAAAGGTTTCGCCCACGATTTCCGATATTTCAAAAAATTTGATCTTTTCTTTCAAGAATGAAGCGACTGCTATTTCATTTGCCGCATTCAGTACGGCAGGCATAGCGCCACCCATCTCTATCGAGCGATAGGCATAGGATAGAAGCGGGAAGGCTTCCATATCAGGTTTTGCAAATGTAAGTTTACATATTTTAAAGAGATCAAGCTCTTCAATGCAAGCGTCTGTGCGCGCAGGATAGGTGAGCGCGTACTGTACGCAAAGGCGCATATCGGGCACTCCCATCTGCGCTATAACCGCATTATCAATATATTCAACTGCGGAATGTATTATACTTTCTCTATGAACGAGAACCTCTACCTGGGAGGCAGAAACACCAAAGAGTCGGCAGGCCTCTATTACCTCAAAGCC
>JAZOOB010000110.1:0-2777 GCA_045654845.1 Eubacteriales bacterium
GTATATTTCGCGGAATTCGCTTTCCTCGGTCTATGCCGTACCCGTCATTCCCGAGAGCTATGAATACATTCTGTAATAGTTCTGGAAGATGATAGTCGCGAGCGTGTTGGATTCTATTTCTATCTTTACGCGCTCTTTCGCCTCTATCGCCTGATGAAGACCGTCGTTATAGCGACGACCCGGCATAAGTCTTCCTGTAAATGCATCTACTATGATAACCTGATCGTCCTTAATTACGTAGTCCTCGTCCAAGTGCATAATTCCGTATGCACGGGTAGCCTGTGTTATATGATGGTTAAGGGTAGCGTTTTCGGGGTCGGAGAGATTCTCAAGACCGAAGAACTTTTCAGCCTTTGCAATACCGCTTGCGGTAAGAGTGACGCTCTTCGCCTTTTCGTCGACTATGTAGTCGGCGTCTATATCGTCGTGCTCTTGTTTTTCGTCTAATTCCTTTACCACGTATTTTTTGAGAGTACGGACGAATTTATCCGCCTTGTCGTATAGGTCGGTGGATTCTTCACCCTCGCCCGAAATTATAAGAGGAGTTCTCGCCTCGTCGATAAGTATCGAGTCCACCTCGTCGACAATGGCAAAATTATGACCTCTCTGTACCATTCTTTCCTTGTAGGTGACCATATTGTCACGAAGGTAGTCGAAGCCGTATTCGTTGTTCGTTCCGTAGGTAATGTCGGCAAGATAAGCCTTCTTCTTTTCGTCGGGTAATTGTCCGTGAACGACCAAGCCCGTAGTCAGACCGAGAAAGCCGTATACCTTTCCCATTTCCTCGCTGTCTCGGCGGGCAAGATAATCGTTTACGGTAACTATATGCACACCCTTGCCCGAAAGCGCATTCAAAAACGCGGGAAGGGTAGCGGCGAGGGTTTTACCTTCACCCGTTTTCATCTCGGCAATTCTGCCTTGATGAAGAATAATGCCACCGAGGAGCTGAACGCGGAAAGGACGCTTTCCGAGTACGCGGTCAGCCGCTTCTCGTACAAGCGCAAAGGCGTCGGGCAGAATGTCGTCGAGCGTTTCGCCTGCCGAGAGTCTGTCCTTCAATATATTCGTCATGTCACGAAGCTCTTCGTTTTTCATCGCCTTGTATTTTTCTGCGAGAGCTTCTATTTTATCTGCTATCTTGTTTATAGCCTTTATCTGTCTTTCGCTGTAAGTTCCGAAAATTTTTGTAGTGAGTCCCATATCGTTATACCAAAAAGGCATTCCCTTTCAAAAGGTTTTTGAATTTATTACTAATATGTATATTGTATCATAAAATATCGCACTTTACTATAAAAAAATGTAAATAATTTATCACATTTGTCTTTTTTTTACTTGACATTAGAAATATATGTTATAAAATATATATAGAAGTATAAAAATAAGAGTAAGTGTGAGAATATGAGAAGGATAAATATTGTTTTACATTGTCCCGAAATTCCTCAGAATACGGGAAATATCGCGCGTACCTGCGCGGCGACGGGAGCAGCGTTGCATATTATAAAGCCTATGGGCTTTGAAATAGATGACAAAAAGCTTAAAAGAGCAGGGCTCGACTATTGGCATCTTCTCGATATCACCTATTATGAAAACGAAGAGGAATTCTTCGAGAAGAATAAAGGTGAGGCTATATACTATTTCAGTACGAAAGCGCCACGCGCGTACACCGAGATAGAATACCCCGAGCGCGTCTTTTTGATGTTTGGCAGAGAGACGAAGGGCTTGCCCGAGGAGCTCTTGCAGAAAAATCCCGACACCACGGTGAGAATCCCTATGCTGCCGAACTTGAGAAGCCTGAATCTTTCGAATTCCGCCGCAATAGCCGTCTATGAGGTTTTGCGACAGAAAAATTTTTCCGAGCTTGAAAGCTACGGCACACCTACCACCTTTAAGTGGGAATAATAAACTAAAAAAGCAGAAATGCGGATAGGAAATATATGTGCGGTTTTGTTGGTTTTTGCTCACAGAAAGAGAAAAAACGCGAAATAATTGAAAAAATGAACTCGCTTATAGTCCATAGAGGCCCCGATAGCGACGGATACTATACGGACGACGATATTGCTCTCGGCTTTCGCCGCTTGAGCATTATAGACCTTGAGGGTGGAAGTCAGCCTATCGAAAACGAGGATAAAAGCAAGGTCATCGTATTTAACGGAGAAATATATAATTTCAAAGAGATAAGAAAAGACCTTGAAGTGAAGGGGCATATCTTCAAGACGAATTGCGACACCGAGGTCGTTTTACACGGCTACGAGGAGTACGGTGAGAAAATACTCGATTTCCTTCGCGGAATGTTTGCATTCGTTATATGGGATAAAAATGAAAAGTCGCTTTTCGGCGCGCGTGATTTTTTTGGTATAAAGCCCTTTTACTATACCTTGCTTAAGGACGGTCAGCTTGCATTCGCTTCCGAAATAAAGAGCTTGCTCGCTCACCCCGATTTTGAAAGAAAGGTGAATAAAGAGGCTCTTCGCCCCTATCTTACCTTGCAGTACAGTGCGACAGAAGAAACCTTCTTTTCGGGTGTTTATAAGCTTTTGCCCGCCCATTATTTTACCTATAAGGACGGTGTAATGACCACACACAGATATTGGGATATCTGTTTTTCTGAAAATAATGAGATAAAAAACTGGGCAGAAAAGATAGACGAAGCGGTACGCGAGTCTGTTGAAGCTCATAAAATAAGCGACGTGCCCGTCGCCGCCTTCCTTTCAGGCGGTGTCGACTCAAGCTATATAACCTCGTCTATGATGCCTCAAAAGACCTTTTCGGTCGGCTTT
>JAZOOB010000111.1:0-8149 GCA_045654845.1 Eubacteriales bacterium
ACTTACCCGTCTGCATATTTCACTTATCCTCTGTTCGAGATTGATTCTATACTCCTCACTGCTCTTTTGATAGTCATTGTCGAGAGATTCCGCGTTCTTAGTATCAGCGCCGAGCCTTCCGCCAAAAAGAAGAAGCAACACGCCAAGCGACGCCAGAATACATATTGTCCACTTGCCCTTTAAATTTTTTATATATTTAACTATAAGACTGTTTATTTTCACTTAAATACACCTCACATTCCGCACCGAGCGAGCTCTTTATATATTTTTTTATTCTCGGCAGATCGGAAAATATGCCCGTGCCCGTAAGATGTACGTCGACACGCAAAAAAATCACCTCACTACCTATAATCTTCAACTCTGTGTCCACCGAAACACAGTCCTCTTCTATATCAAACCTTTCACAAAGCGCGCGCTTTATGCCAAGATTGACCGCGTCTTTCGTGGTTTTTTCAAGAGAGTCGTTTGCTATCTCACCGTCCTCCGTCTCCTTGAAGTCAATATGCAAATTATAGTTTACATCGTCAAGATTGGCAAGCGCGTTGAACAGAGGAAGAACAAGTGCGGATATTAAAATAAGCGAAAGGGCGAGCGACACCGATTTTTTCATCTTTCCGTCGGGAGAAAGCACGGACGCAAAAGCTACTATAAGCGCGGTCATAGATAATGAAACAAGATACTCTCTCATCACGCCACCGCCCAAGTGCATTTAAAAAACACCGAAATAATTATAAAAAATATGAGGCTACAAAATATTACGGCGGCAATAGAGAGATCATAGACCGTCCTGAAATCACTATAAAGCTTTCCTATTCTGGAATACCCCAAAACCTCTGAAACCGACGCGCAGACATTAAGAGAGAATCTTATAAGAAGCAGATATATTATTATTGGTAAGGTGATAAGCAAAAGAGCTACCACAGATGACGTGCCAACGGTGCTCTTTATAGCAGATAATGAGGCGGCGAGAGTACCGTACGTAGAGCTTACAGTGCTTCCGACGACGGGTATCATGCTCGATATAGCGTATCTTACTGTCCTTGATGCCACACTGTCAGCAGACGAAGCGAGCGCCGTGCCAAAAGAAATCGAAGCAGAAAGTATCATAGAAGCAAAGCCCAAGATAGTCATATAGACGTTTTTAATGGATTTTATCAGGGGAGCATAGTTCAGATCCGAGCCGAGTGAATTTATAAGCGTCAGAGCAAAAGATATTCTCACAAGCATAGGCAGAGTCTGCGCACAAAGGTTATCAAGCACGATAAGCGCCGCCCCTGTGCCTGCGCCCGAGCTTACAGCAGTGGCGGTATTTCCGCCACTGAAATAAAGAGCTGTCATAATCGGCACAAGACCGTTTTCAAAATTCTTTACGTCCTCAATATAGCTATAAACCCTCACAAGAGAGGAGGAAAGGGCTGAATATACCAAATGCGAACAAACAAGCAAAAGCGCGTTTTCAATTATCTTCGCCATGCTCTCGCTCCCTATTCCCGACTTCATAAGAGATGCCGCAGCAAAAAACAAGGTGAGAGCCAGAAGTGTAAAAAAGACCTCCCCTACTCGCTTACACTCTCCGTAAAAGGCGGACAAAAGCGCTTCCGACAGAAATTCCGCGCGTATAATATCCGACACCCGCCCTTCCTTTAAGGGTGCTTCTATTTTATCTCTCGCCTCGCTTGGCAGAATTTCTATAAGCTCGCCAATAGTCTCGTCTTTGGTTTCTCCTTTTGCACCGCACTCAAGCTCAAAAGAAAAGAAGACAACAAAAGCTATAAGTATAATAAAAATTTTTCTTTTCATTCTGTTATTTTTCAGAAAAGGAAATTGCAAGAGAGATAATTTCCTCTATTCTCGGCAGACACAACAAAAGCATTTCTATTTTCCCGAAAAGCTCTAACTTTGAGGCAATTCCCCCTTCACCGAGCTCTCGGCAGACTTCCGCTGTAAGAGAGACGGCATATCCAAGCGAAAGAACCTTTAAAACCGTCATAATGTAGGGGGACGCGCTCTCTATGTATTCCCACGAAGAAAAAGAGTCATAAAGCTCAAAAAGCCCCTCTGCTGCGAAAAAAAGAATAAACAGACCCCCGAAAACGCCCACCAGAACAGAAAGACGCCCTCCGCACTCCTTTAAGGTAAGTGAAAGAAAAACACAGATAAGCGCCACTCCGCATATATTCCATATCTGCATTAAATACCGAAAACTCCCCTTATAGTGTCGTAAAGCGTGCCCAGTTGTTCTACTAAAAGGATAAGCACGATAATAATTCCACAAAGTGAAAGAAGCATGGCCTGCTCGTCTCTGCCCGACTTTGATAATATCTGATGTGAAACCGCGATGAGCATTCCCACCCCCGCCACCTTAAATATTAGTCCTACGTCCATATCTTACCTTCCTTTCTGATTTGTCCGCAACTTGTCTTATAATTGCCTTAAATTACAGGGCGACGGTCACCCGACGCCCAAAACAGCGGATTACTCTCTTTTATGAATTTCTAAATAAACACAATTATGAGCATAAGTCCCCCCGTCAGAACGAGAGAACGATAAAGACGGCTCTTTTTCGGTTGCTCTTCTCTTTTCTTGGCATACGCGCTCTCAAGCTCGCCTATATAATAACCACAGCCCTCTATTTCCTCTTGCCTGTAGCTCTTTCCCAGCTCGCGCCCAAAGGCAGTGAGCAGATTTATTTCCTCTTCATCAAGATAGATTTTATCCCGACAAGAGTGAACGGCACTGCAAAAATCCCCCTCCTTCAGCTTCTGTAAAAAACCGATAGCAGAAAGAGATTCGTTTTCAAAAGAAGAAAAAATGTCGTCTGTCGGGGCGCAAAAGCAGGATATCTGCGCCTTTATGTGTCGCAAAAGAAGCAAAAAACCCTCCGTCTGCCTCACCCGCTTCGCTTCAAGCGAGCTTGCTTCATAGCATAGGTAAGCGGTTATAATCAAAAGGGTTAGTGTCCCAAAAATTTTAAACAGCATAAAAAACACGCCTCCAATAGTCAGAATTCAGAGTAATCCACAGTGTAGGTGTATTTTCCGTATGAGTCTTTTTTTACGCCGATATATGCGCCAAAAATTCTGTTTTCTGCAAGTATTTTTATTGCCCCTCTCGAAAAAATTTCTTCCAGACTGTCGCCGTGTGCCGACGCGAGAAGTGGCACCCCCGCGCTCTGTACCGAAAGAATAGCCTCAGCTTCATCATATCCGCCTATCTCGTCGCAAACGATAAGGTCGGGGGAAAGCGTACGGGTGGCAATTTCGATTCCCTCGGCTTTGCTATACCCTAAAAGAATATCCATTTCGCACCGTTCGTCTATAAAATCTCCCGAAAGCTCCTCTCTTGTATCTACAAGAGAAACGCAATAGGATTTTTTAGACGAAAGCGTTATTGAAGCGTCCCTTAATATAGTGGTCTTTCCTACTCGCGGGCGCGAATAAACGAGAATCCCCTTTCGCGCGCCCATATTCTCAAACACCTCGACGGCAATATCTCCCGCACCCTTTATATTGTGGGGAATACGGATGCAAAGCGAGCTGACCTCACCCACGCCTATAAGAGCGCCGTCCTCATAGACCGCCCTTCCCGCGACACCTATTCGGTATCCGCCCGAAAAGGTGATATATCCATAGCGAAGACTCTCACTGTACGCGTAAACCGAATTTCTGCAAAAGCGCTTTAAGGCTTCGCTTATTTCTTCTTTTGAAAGACAGATGGGAAGCGTTATACTTTTCCCCTGCAAATTCAAAGTGGTGACTCGCTCGCTTCTCACTCTTATCTCAAACAGTCTTTTTTCAAAATCTACGTTTGAACTTTCTATTCTTTTTATCTCCCGTGTCAGCCTTTCGGGCAGGCAGGAAAGAAGCGCATCTAATTTTTTTGAAAACATATTAAAACAGTAGCCTTCGAGATACGTTACAGCTCAGATAAATACACAAAAGCATAATTATAAAGGCGGCGGGAACGGCATAACCCGTCTTTTTTATCTTTATAGAAGAAAAATAGACTGTTATTACGTATATCATAGTTTCCGACGACGCCATAAGTACAGATGCGCAAGTAGATGCGAAGCTGTCTACTCCGTATTTTTCAAATATGTCGGAAAGCACTGCATTAGATCCGCTACCCGATATGGGGCGAAGTATTATCAAGGGTATAAGCTCGACAGGCACTCCTATTTTATCTCCCAAAGGCTCAAGATATTTTGAAAGAAGCTCTACAAATCCGCTTTTCGACACCATAGAAACGCCCACCATAAGCATAACGAAGGTGGGTAAAAGAGAAAGAGAAATCTCTATCCCGCTTTTTATACCGAGAGAAAATTCCTCAAAAGCGTCCTTTTTTATAAAAAGTATCAAAAGCGCCGAAATGAAAATTATTGTCGGGACGGCAAGATAAGAAATATAGCTCATAACGCGCGCTTTTTCCTTCGCTTTCTTTTAATAAAGGCGAAAAGACGGCAAAGGCAGATAGCACTAATACTGCAAATAAAGCTCACTATCCATATAGGGAGTATGACCGAAAAGGCGTCCTGCGAGCCGTAAAGGCGTCGCATAGTCAAAATTGTCGTTGGAATAAGCGAAAGCGACGAGCTATTCAGTACCGCGAGCGTTATCATATCCTCGGTGGCTTCTTCCTTGTTCTCGTTTTCCTCTTGTAGCTTTTCAAGCGCGGAAAGGGCGAATGGGGTCGCCGCATTTCCTATTCCTAAAAGATTTGCGCTTATATTAGCCACTATCTCTTCCATTCCGTGTCCGCTTTTTGCGGTGGTCGGAAAGACTATTTTAAGTATTGGGCGCAAAAGACGGCTGAGCTTTTCTATGATTTTCGCATAGGTAAAAAGCCGCATTACTCCGCACCAAAGACAAGTGACGCCAAGAAGAGATATAGTAAGACTCACCGCCCTCGTCGCGCCGTCTATAATGGCGTCGGAAAGCGCCTGCATATTATTCGTATATAAAGCAGAAAAAAAGGAAACAATACACATAAGAGAAAAGGTCTTTCCGAGCATTTTCGCCACCTTCTTTCATATATTTTCGTAAATTTAACATTTTTTAGCAATTTTTTGGTTTTTTTATTGACTTTCGTGACAACTTATGGTATAATTTAGCAAATCGCTCGAAAAAAGAGGTATTTTTATGAGAACTTTTGGTATAGTAAGAAAAATAGATGAGCTTGGAAGAATAGTAATTCCGAAGGAGATCCGTAAGTCTTTGTTTATAGAAAACGGCGACGACGTGGAAATTCTCTTTTCCGATGATGCTATCATTATAAAGAAGTACGTTCCCCATTGTGTTTTCTGTTCCGGAAGCGAAGGACTTGAGCTTTACAATGACAAGTGCATCTGCGCAGAATGTCGCAAGAATATCACCGACTTGGACCGCAAGTAAGATTTCTCTACATTCTATTCACCGACGTTTTAATTTATTACATAATAAAAACACGACGCTACGTCTTTTTAAGACGAGCGTCGTGTTTTTTGCTAACTATTATTTACTTTTATGCGTTTTCTCCGCTTTTGCCGAGATACTTGCAATATTCGGGATAATACTTTTCCCACTCTGCTGCATTATCAGGCTCGTAGATCTTGAAGTCTACCGATTCCTTTATAATGCTTCTTGCTTCGGCGACGTCTGCAATTTCGCCAAGAGCGATGAGCTGAAGCGCGATATTACCCATTACGGTAGCCTCGACAGGACCTGCACAAACGCGAGCTCCCGTGCTGTTTGCCGTCATTTTACAGAGCAAGGTATCCTTGATACCGCCACCGAGCATATTTATACCCGAGAAATCCTTCTTTGAAATCTCGCAAAGAGTCTTGAAGTTGAGCTTATACTTCATAGCCAAGCTCTGATAGATACAGCGCATTATCTCTCCGCGCGTCTGCGGTACGTACTGTCCTGTGACCTCGCAGAATTTCTGCACGCGCTTCGGGATATTTCCCGCGATAGCGAATTCGGGCGCGTCACAGTCTATAAAGCACTTGAAGGGCTCTGCCCCCAAAGCCTCGTTTTCAAGGTCGGCATAGGATGCGGGATTTCCTTCCTTTATCCACTGTCTGCGCGACTCCTGAATGAGCCAAAGACCCATAATATTCTTCAAAAATCTCGTGGTAGAGGTGTGTCCGCCCTCGTTTGTGTATTCAATCTTTTCGCTCTCATCGTTTATAAGGGGAGCTTTGAGCTCTGTACCGAAAAGGCTCCAGGTTCCGCAGCTTATGTATACGAAATCGCCTTCTGCAGGCGCTGCGGTTACCGCGCTTGCAGTATCGTGAGTACATACCGCAATTACGGGTATCTTATCACAGCCGAGCTCGGCGCAAATTTCGTCGGAAAGCATTCCATAGGTCTCACCGGGCTTTATTATTTCGGGCAACACCTTTGTATCTATTCCTGCCGCCTCGAGCACCTCGGTCTGCCAAGTCTTTTTAAAGGGATCAAGGAAGTTTGAAGTAGAGGAAATCGTCTCCTCTGCACGCTTTGCACCCGTGAGGAAATATGCAAAAAGGTCGGGCATAAACAAGATCTTATCACACTGCTTCATAAGCTCGGGACGATACTTGAAGAGGTAGTAGAGCTGATAGAGTGTGTTTATACGCATCGTCTGCGTTCCCGTCTTGCTATAAAGGTCGTGCTTCGAAATCTTTTCGAAAACCTCTTCGGGCATTCCGACGGTGCGCTCGTCGCGATAATTGACGGGGTTTGAAAGAAGCTCTCCGTTTTCATTTAAAAGACCGAAGTCAACGCCCCACGTGTCTATACCTATCGCGTCGATTTTCGTCTCCTGAATAGCTTTGATAATTCCCTGCTTCACCTCGTGGAAAAGACGAAGTACGTCCCAGTACATAGTTCCGTTTACAATAACGGGGTCGTTTGAGAAGCGGTGTATTTCGGTAATGTTTATCATCTTACCGTCGAATTCACCGAGCATAGCTCGACCGCTTGAAGCTCCGAAATCAAAAGCAAGTACCTTTTTAGCCATATATAACTCCTTAATTTAAATAATCTTTTTACTACTTAAATAATAGCATATTTTAAAAGAAAAGTAAAGACAAAACGCGTCTTTTTTAAAAAAATCAGCGAATGAAATTCGTTCTCTTCACCTTCGGGTTTTCGGGGACGGAAATTCCGTTTTCGCGACCTGCAGAAATGCATTTAAGAAGCCACGCCATATTGCGAGCGAGATTTTCAAGCGTCTGTCTTCCCTCTTCGTCGCAAAGCACCTCGTCTGCCTTTCTTCCATAGATTCCGTTCCAATAGGTAGAGGAAACCAAGGGCATTTGAGATATAGTTATATACTTATTGAGCACGTCGAGTGAGCAGGTCGTTCCCGCGCGGCGCGCGCAGGCGATAGATGCGGCAGGCTTGTGTGCAAAGGCGGCACTTCCCGCATAAAAGGTTCTGTTAAGCACCGAAAGGAGCATTCCGCTCGGGTGTGCGTAATATACGGGCGTACCGAACACAAATCCGTCGCACTCCTTCGCCTTTTCTATAAGTCTGTTTACACAGTCATCATCAAAAGCACACTTTCCGCCGTTTTTACGGCAAGCGCCACAGCTTATGCAATCGCGGGTGATAGGCGTGCCTATATTAAAAATCTCAGTTTCTATTCCCTCTGCATTGAGAACAAGAGAAATCTCTTTCAAAGCAGTGGCAGTACTGCCGTTTTCCTTCGGGCTTCCGTTTACGAGTAAAACCTTCATAAAATCCTCCTGAAAAGTCATAATATTGAACGATTAAATTTTATCACACAAAAGCATTATATGCAAGTGTTTTATTTCTTTTCCTTGCAAATTGCAAATAATTATTTACAAAACCACGCTTTTTCTTTTTGAAGCCACCATCACCGAGCGCAAGATTTCAAAAACTTATTTTTTCTTATTGACAATCAAAAGAAAATGTGATATTATACATAGGTAGCAAAATTCCCCCAAAGAAACAGGGCGCATTTTACTACCCAATTAAATGCAGGAATAGCGAAGCGGTCACAACGCGGCGGTCTTGAAAACCGTTTGGTTAACAGCCACGGGGGTTCGAATCCCTCTTCCTGCGCCATAAAAATAGCACCAGCCCTTACGGTTGGTGCTATTTTTATCTCGTGGAACGAGAGGCTGAGAGCCTCCATTCCACAACGTAGGAAGTGGAATGGG
>JAZOOB010000112.1:0-6109 GCA_045654845.1 Eubacteriales bacterium
ATTACGAAATAATGTCAAAGAATCTCATAGTCAAGGGAGCAAGGTCAAATAATTTAAAAAATATTGACGTAGAGATACCGAGAGATAAGCTCACGGTTTTTACGGGCCTTTCGGGCTCGGGTAAGTCTACCTTGGCCTTTGATACTATATATGCCGAGGGTCACAGGCGGTTCGTTGAATCGCTTTCCTCTTACGCAAGACAGTTTTTAGGACAGATGGACAAGCCTGACGTGGATATTATAGAAGGGCTTTCCCCCGCTATTTCCATAGACCAGAAGACTACCTCGAAGAACCCGCGCTCGACTGTCGGAACTGTTACCGAAATATACGACTACTTGCGACTTCTCTATGCAAGAATAGGTATACCTCACTGTCCTATATGTAAAAAGGAAATCCGTCAGCAGACGGTAGACGGCATATGCGATAAAATAATGACCATGCCCGTCGGCACAAAATTTCTTTTGCTCGCCCCCGTTGTCAGAGGGCAGAAGGGCACTCATGAAAAGACGCTTGCCGACGTTCGTCGCATGGGATATGCCCGCGTCCGTATAGACGGAAACATGTACGACCTTTCGGAAGAAATCAGCCTCGAAAAAAATAATAAGCACACGATAGAGGTAGTCATAGACCGCCTTGTAATGAAGGAAAATATCCGTTCTAGAATCACAGACTCGCTTGAAAGCGCGTTTGCCCTGACCGACGGAAGAGTATTGGTTTCAAATCTTTCGGCAGAGGAAGGCAGTGCTGAAAGAGAAACCGAATTTTCGACAAAATATGCCTGCGAGGAGCATAATATCAGCTTCGGCGAATTAGAGCCGAGAATGTTCTCGTTCAATAACCCCTACGGCGCTTGCCCCGAATGCGCGGGACTCGGTGACCTCAGAATTATATCCGAGGATAAAATAATTCCCGACAAGTCGCTTTCGCTTTCCGAGGGTGCTATCGTATGTAACGGCTTTAAGAATATTGAAGAGGAAAGCTGGCAAGGCCCTCTTATCAATGCGGTAGGAATAGATTTCGGCTTCACGATAGATACCCCTATCCGCGAATATAGTGAAAGTGGATACCGTGCGCTTCTTTACGGAACAGGCGAAAGACTTTATAGAGTCCGTCGTTATTTTGGAAAAGAGGGAAGAGAGCAGGTAACCCAGTTTGAAGGCATTATACCCGCGATAAGACGAAGAATGGGTATGATGGGAGAGGGTTATTACGACGAGTTTTTAGAGGACGCGCCATGTCCTAAGTGCCATGGACGCAGACTTTCCGACCTCGTGCTTTCGGTCACCGTCGGCGGTCTTAATATAGACGAAATATGCCGTCTTTCCATAAGAAAAATGCTCGATTTCGTAGAGAAGCTTTCGCTTACTGAAACCGAATACGAGATAGCAAGAGAGATTTTGAAGGAGATAAAGGCTCGCCTTGCCTTTCTCTGTAACGTAGGACTTGATTATCTCGACCTTGCAAGAAAGGCGGGTACGCTTTCGGGCGGAGAAGCGCAGAGAATACGACTTGCAACCCAGATAGGCTCCGGACTCGTAGGAGTGCTCTATATCCTTGATGAGCCGAGCATAGGTCTGCACCAAAGAGATAACGACAAGCTTATAGCTACGTTAAAAAATCTTCGCGACTTAGGAAACACGGTAATCGTCGTAGAGCATGACGAGGACACTATAAGAGAATCCGATTTTGTCGTTGATATAGGCCCAGGTGCGGGAATTCACGGAGGCGAGCTCGTCACCGCGGGAACACCTGCCGAGGTGGCGAAATGTAAACAATCGATTACAGGCGCATATCTTTCGGGCAGAAAGAAGATAGAAGTGCCGAAGGAAAGAAGAAAGGGTAACGGAAGCTTTTTGAGAGTGGTAGGCGCAAAGCAGAACAACCTCAAAAATATAACCGTCGATATTCCTCTTGGGTGCTTTGTTTGTGTTACGGGCGTTTCAGGCTCGGGGAAATCCTCGCTTGTAAACTATGTTTTACAAAAAACACTTGCAAGAGAGCTTAACAGGGCGATAGAATACCCTGGAAAGTGTGATAGAATCGAGGGAATTGAAAATCTCGACAAGGTCATTGATATTGACCAGAGCCCGATAGGTCGTACCCCTCGCTCAAATCCCGCCACCTACACAGGACTCTTCACAGAAATAAGAAACCTTTTCGCATCTACGAAGGACGCAAAGGCGAAGGGCTATCTGCCCGGCAGATTTTCCTTCAACGTAAAGGGCGGAAGATGTGAGGCGTGTGAGGGCGACGGTGTCAAGCGTATAGAAATGCACTTTTTGCCCGACGTATACGTGAAATGCGACGTGTGTAAGGGAAAGAGATATAACAGAGATACCCTTGAGGTAAAGTATAAGGGTAAAAATATATACGAGGTGCTCGAAATGACGGTAGAGGAAGGGCTTTCCTTCTTCGACGGATTGCCGAGAATCACGAATAAATTGCAGACTCTTTACGACGTAGGACTTGGATATATAAAAATAGGTCAGTCCTCTACCACGCTTTCGGGCGGTGAAGCGCAGAGAATAAAGCTCGCCACCGAGCTTGCAAAGCGAAGCACCGGCAAAACTATCTACATCCTCGACGAGCCGACGACAGGACTTCACACCGAGGACGTTTCACGTCTTGTAAAGATGCTTGACCGCTTGACAGAGGGCGGAAACTCGGTAGTGGTTATCGAGCATAACCTCGACCTCATAAAGACGGCGGACTATATAATCGACCTCGGTCCCGAGGGCGGTGAGGGCGGTGGACAGATAGTCGCTGTCGGTACACCCGAAGAGGTCGCGAAATGCGAAGGCTCTTATACGGGAAAATATATAAGAAAAAAGCTTGACGAAAATAAATAAAGCGAGGAACTTAAAATGGAGCTTAAAATAAAGAAGCTTTCCCCGAATGCAAAAACACCTACCTACGGCAGTGTATCTGCCGCAGGAGCTGACCTTTATGCGCTGACGGAAAATGAGCTTGAAATAAATGCAGGAGAAACTCTGCTCGTGCATACGGGAATAGCTATGCAGATACCCGACGGCTACGTGGGACTTATCTATGCGAGAAGCGGTCTTGCGACAAAGAAAGGACTCGCGCCTGCAAACAAGGTGGGAGTAATTGACAGTGACTACCGAGGAGAGATAATGGTAGCACTGCATAACCATTCAGATAAGGCGCAGAAAATAGAAAATGGCGAAAGAATCGCGCAGATAGTAATAGCGCCCTACCTTCGAGCTTCCTTTACAGAAAGCGCCACACTTGAAGAAACCGAAAGAGGCGAGGGTGGCTTCGGCTCGACGGGTAAAAAGTAATAGTTGTCCTAAAATTAAAATATAAATAAAATAGTTTATAAATATTGACTAATTTACTTAAATGTGATAGACTATCTATAGTTGTTTTTACTATAAAATAATTTTTTTACTCAGGTGTTAAAATGATAAAAGAAAACGTAAAAAGAGAAAATGCAGATTTTGAAATAAGGACTAAGGATTTTTTGGACACGTTCAAGAAGTTCTGGATTTTGATATTGCTCGTATCTGCCCTGCTCGCAGTAGGAGTTTACGCGTATTTCAGCGCGTCATTTGTGCCCACCTATACGGCGGATATCAAGATATGCGTGTATAACAGTGAAATAGATGCGGCAGACCCCTTCTCGAAAATAGACGATAACTACGAGTACGTCAAGGCGGAGCAGCTCACCACTACTTATATGGATATTCTCAAAAACAGCAGAGGATATCTTGATACCGTAATTTCTAATCTTGGAGTTTCGACTACCTATTCGCCCGCAAGACTCCGCTCCGAAATTTCCGTCGGGCTCGTTGGCGACAGTACGAACTTCTTCTACATAAAGGTAAAGGATGTCAGCCCCCAGATGGCGACGCTTATCGCAAAAGAGGTAAGTAACGTATTCTTTGAAAATATCGTCTATGCGGGAAGTCCTAAAATTGTAGACGACGTGCAAGCACCGGAAGACCTTACAGCTTCAAGCTCGCCTGCTCTCAAAAACGCGATCCTCGTTTTCGTGCTTTCCTTTGTTGCAATTTTGTTTATCATTACTATGATAGGAATGATGGATAATCGCATTCGTTCCGTTTCCGACGTAGAAGAGGTTACCTCTTATCCTGTTTTGGGCGAGATTCCGTTTATTGAGTCCGACGAGCTTAAAAAATACAAAAACAAAGTAGAAAGGAAATGAGAAGATGGACGGAAAGATCAATAAGAACTATAAAAACAAGCTTCTGACAACTAACAGTCCCTTCGTCGTTTCCGAGGCATATAGAAGCCTGCGCACTAATCTTATGTATACGGGCTGTGCAGACAAGACCCCTGTGTTCGTTGTCACAAGCTCTGCACCTAACGAGGGTAAGTCTCTTAATTGTGCTAACCTCGCGATTTCCTACGCGCAGATAGGAAAGAAGACCTTGATTATCGACCTCGATATGAGAGTTCCTTCACAGCACCTCACCTTTGACGTAGAGAATCAGAATGGCGCGAGCGCCTTTCTTGCAGGTGTCGTAGACACCCCTAACTTCATAAAGACCGAATACGAGAACCTTTCTCTTATGGTTGTTGGAAGAACACCCCCCGACCCGACCGAGCTTTTGAACTCGCCTCGTCTTCCCTTGCTTCTTGAAAAAGCAAAGGAGCAGTTTGACGTAATCTTTTTGGACGTACCGCCTATCGGTGTTATGTCCGACGCATCTATCGTCGCGAAATACGTCAGTGGCTATATCATAGTTATGGAGAGCGGAGTTAGTGATAAGCGTGAGCTTTCTTCTACTATTGCTACGATAGAGAAGGTCGGCGGAAACATTTTAGGATTTATTCTTAACTGTGTGGATTTCAAGACCGACTCTGCTTGGCTCGAAAAATACGGCAAAAGCGGAAAGCGCATGAGCTCGTATGCAAACGCTTATAAAAAGTCATCACAAGGAAAATAAAAAATGCTTTTGTATGATTTTCATTCCCATATATTGCCCTCGGCAGACCACGGCTCAGATGGGATAGAAACCAGCGAAAAACAGCTTAATATAATAAAAGACAGCGGTGTAGGTGCGGTAGTTGCTACACCGCACTTCTATCCGCACGCGCATTCCGTAGACGCGTTTCTGGAAAAGAGAAGAGCTTCTCTTGAAAGTATAGAAGACTCGCTAAAGGAAAAGGGCATCAGTCTTTATCTCGGTGCGGAGGTTCTTCTTTGTCCGTCTATGGAGAGAATGGAAGGACTTTCCTCGCTTTGCATAGAGGGTACCGACGTTTTACTTATCGAAATGCCGTTTGCAAAATGGACAGACGAGCTTCTTTATAGCCTCACCGAAATTTCAAAAATGGGCTTTACACCTGTCGTCGCTCATATAGACAGATATAATGAGAGTAACGTCGAAAGGCTCTTTGAAGCGGTAAATCCGAAATTGCAGATGAATACGGGCGCGCTTTGCGACTTGTTTGAAAGAAGGAAAAATCTTCGCTTGATAGAAGAAGGAAGAGTAGTCGCTCTTGGAAGCGACCTTCACGGCGTAAAGGGATATAATTCCTTTTGCAAGGCTATAAAATACATAGGCGAAGAAAACGCAACCCGCATTATGCAAAAAACCGAAGCCCTCTTAAAAAACGCAAGGGTGTACGGAAAAATTAATTGAACGTAAAAGCCGATTAAAATCGGCTTTTTTCTTTTTATCCGCCCTACTGTTGCTTCGTAAAAATGGAAAAAACAAGAAATTCAACTGCTTTTTGAAAAATTATGAAAAAATATGGAAAAATCTGTTGACAAACGCACTACAAATGTATTATAATTGAAATGTTAAAAAATATAGAACAAGGAGCTTGCTTATGCAGGATAAAAAATTGTTTATTTCCGCGAAGAAATTTCGCGGTGAATCTTCGGTAGTTTCCGTAAGACTTCCTGATGAAATGATAGAAAAATTGGATGCGATTGCTGAGAAAACGGGGCGCACGAGAAATGAAATAATACAAAAATGCCTTTCTTTTTCTATTGAGAACATTCAGATTACGGACAACTGACTTTGGAGGGGTATATGGCAATATTTAAGTGTAAAATCTGCGGAGGGGCTTTAGAGATAGAGGGCGCGCAGTCGGTGGCGACCTGTGAGTACTG
>JAZOOB010000113.1:0-11780 GCA_045654845.1 Eubacteriales bacterium
TTGGCCTCCTAGGCGGCGGATACACTCGCTATGTCGCTCGGTGTGGAGAAGGATTTTGACAGCAGAATAAAGTGCGGTCTTGTCTACGTTTTGGAGCAGAGCGCGCAGATGAATGGACACGTCTGCATTCCGAAGGACAAGCTTGTCGGCGCCACAATGGCGGCGCTTGAAATAGAGGAATACAAGGTAAGAGACGCACTTGCCTCTGCGCTTGACTGCGGCTCTGTCGTGGAATATATGCACGAGGACAGAGAATATATTTTTACAAAGAGGTATTTCGAACAGGAGAATTACGTTTGTAAAAAGCTCGTTCAGCTCGATAGACTTTGTGCCGTGTTTGAGCATAAGGATATAGACGTGCTTATCGATAAAATAGAGAAGCAGAATTCGATACGATATGCGAAAATGCAGAGAAAAGCTATATCGGAGGTTCTTCGCTCGGGCGTTATGGTAATCACAGGCGGCCCCGGCACGGGAAAGACCACGATAGTAAAGGCGCTTATAAGCATTTTTAACTCTCTTTCGATGGACGTCGCGCTTGCCGCCCCTACGGGACGCGCAGCAAAGCGTATGTCCGAGGCGACCTTGGAGGAGGCAAAGACCATTCACCGAATGCTCGAAATGGAGAAGGACATAAGCTCTATACCGAAATTCAACAGAAATGAAAAAAATCTGCTCGACGAGGACGTTATTATCGTAGACGAAGCGTCGATGATAGATATAACTCTTATGGACGCGCTTCTTCGCGCAATCAAGGCAGGCTCAAGACTCGTTCTTATAGGAGATGCCGACCAGCTACCGTCTGTCGGCTGCGGAAACGTATTAAACGATATAATCTCTTCCGACCAGTTCAACACCGTCTGTCTCGACGAGATTTTCAGACAGTCGGAGGACAGTCTTATAGTCGTAAACGCGCATAGAATAAATAGCGGCAGTCTGCCCGTAATGGATAAAAAGACGGGCGACTTCTTCCATATAGAAAGAGAAGACGGAAATATAGCCAATACTATATGCTCTCTTATAACGAAGAGATTGCCGAAGACCTATGGCGTGGATATAATAGACAAGCTTCAGGTCATCACCCCGTCGAGAAAGGGGGAGGCAGGCACAGAAGCGCTTAATATCCTCTTGCGTGAGGCGGTAAATCCGCGCTCGGAGGGCAAGGAGGAAATCAAGATAGGCAGCACCCTGTTTCGTGAAAAGGACAAGGTTATGCAGATAAAGAACCATTACGACGTCGAGTGGAAAAAGAGCGGTTATATCGGTAACGGTGTTTTTAACGGAGATATAGGTGTAATCGAAGAAATAAACAAGCATGAGCAAAAGGTGTATATTTCCTACGACGACAGACTCGCTGAATACGACTTTTCTCTTATGGACGAGCTTGAACACGCGTATGCTATAACCGTACATAAGAGTCAGGGTAGCGAGTACCCCGTGGTAATCATCCCGCTTTATTCCTGCTCGCCTATGCTTATGACGAGAAATCTTGTTTATACGGCAGTCACGAGAGCGAAGGAAATGGTGATTCTGGTAGGTCACGCCGACATTATGAGAAATATGGTGGATAATGACCGTCACGTAATGCGCTATACTATGCTTCGCGACCGTTTGATAGATGAAATAAATTCATAAAACACTTTTTTCTTATATAAAAGGTGTTGCAAAGATAAATATTTTATTGTATAATAAATTTGTCTTGAAAAAGGGACTTGACCTCATCGTTTAAACTGAGAACGAAAAATACAGGAGAGGAAAATGCAGTCAGAATTGGGAATTGACCTTGGAAGCTCGTCTATCGTGGTGAGTCGTACAGGGGAGGGAATCGTTTTTGGCGAAGCTGCGGTCGCCGCCGTCAATAGTGAAGACGGTACGCTCGTGGCACTCGGTGCTGATGCCGAAAAGCTGCTCACACAGTCGAGGACGAATTCCGTAAAGATGCTCAGACCGCTTAAGGAGAGCATAATTACAAGAGATTATACTCAAAAGTTAATAAAGAGATGTATTCGCAATTCTGCCTTGGATGCCGAGGGCGTGCGTGTGCTCGTCAGTATCCCCTGTAATTTCAGCGAGGTCGAGGAGAGCGCACTTTACGAATTGTGCGTGCAGGCAGGTGCTTCTGAAGCATATCTTGCATATGCCCCTCTTGCTTCTGTTGTAGGAAGCGGAGCTACGCTTGATACACCTTCGCTTTCCGTGAATATAGGTGCATCTCATACCGATATTATGCTTATCTGCCGTGGAAGAATTTTCTACAAGAGCACGATAAGTGTGGCGGGAAACGAGTTTGACCGCGCGATAGCGAGCTACATAAGTGAAAAGCATAACGTGAAAATAAGTATGCGCACAGCAGAGGCTATAAAGACGGGAATAGGCACCGTATGGATGGGAAGCGACAGAAAATTCCTTGACATAAAGGGCAAGGATAATCTCGGAAATATCCGCACTGTCAGAATCTCGTCTGATGAAATGTTCGTCGCGCTTGAAGAGCCCACCTCAGCTATTTTAGAGGCTATCTGTAAGGCGATAGTAAAAGTGCCGTCAGACTGTGTTGCAGAGGTCTTTTCAAAGGGTATTCTTCTCTGCGGAGGAGGAAGCACACTTGACGGACTTGATAAGATGATAAGTGGAGTTACGGGTGTAAAGGCGACACTTCTTAAAAATCCTAAGGGCGTCACTGCCATAGGACTTTCAAAAATGCTTGAAAACCTGCCGAAGAAGATTGCGACGGGCACCTTTAATATATCGCGTGAATATATCAAAAACGCGACCGTGGGAGGAAGATAAAATGAATCTTAATAAAAAGAGAAAGCGCGCACAGCTCGCGTTTCGCATAATGGCGTTTTTCCTCGCTTTTCTTATGGTGGCGGGCGCTATTGCGGGAATTATAATGTATCTTTAATGAAAAAGCGCCCACTTGCCTTGTCGGAGCTTGACGGCATACGGGCGCTATTTTACAAATAAGACGTAGAAAAAGGTAAAAAATATGAGGATGAGAAAGAAAAAGCACGGTGCAGAAAGACTGCTTTCGTGCGCAGAATTTCTTTTACAAAAGCAGAGTGAGCTCATAAAGACAGCGAAGGACGTTTTTGAAAGTGACGGTGAGCTTTGGCTTGAAATAGGCTGTGGCAAAGGTGGCTTTGCCTGTGGTATGGCGGAGAAATATCCAGACGCCAACCTTATCGCTATGGAAAGAGTGCACGACGTAATGGTTATAGCCGCAGAGCGCGCTATGGCGACGAAAGAGAATAGAAAGAGAGACAATCTGCGTTTCATCTTGGGAAATGCGGAAACCCTGCCCGAGATTTTTGCAGAGGGCTCGCTTGACGCTATATTCCTGAATTTCAGCGACCCGTGGCCAAAAAAGGGACACGCGAAAAGACGCCTGACGCACAGACGTTTTCTCGCCATCTATTTCTCGCTTCTTAAAAAGGGTGGAAAATTGCTTTTCAAGACCGACAACAGAGGGCTTTTCGATTTTTCACTTGAGGAGCTTCGCGACCTTGGATACGAGTGTGATTACGTAATCTATGACCTTCACGCGTCGGAGTATGCAAAGGATAACGTCATGACGGAATATGAGAAGAATTTTTCTTCAAAGGGAGTTCCGATAAACGCACTTTCTGTCACTAAAAAATAAAAGCGGTTATATTAAAAGCTTTTTTGGGATAGAATATTATTGATAACAGGAAGGAGAATTTTATGGGCAACAAGATAAAATCTATAAAGACGTGTGTGCGTCCGATAATTTCCGAAAGACATGATTTTTCGGCTGCGCTCTTTAAAAATAAGGAGAGTAACGAGCCTATTTTTCATATTGCGTCAAAAGGAGATTTCAATATCGACGTTTTAAAGGTCCTTTCCTTGTCCTTGATTGCAGGGCTGACCTTGTCCGCTTTTTCTCTTTCTTCTCAGTATAGAAAAAAGAAGATAAAGAAGCTGAAGGCTGAGCTTAAGGCGGCGAAAAAATAAAACAAACAGACGTAAAAAAGATAGAGATTTTCTCTATCTTTTTTTGCTTTGTAAAGCGTCGGGTGACAAAAAAGCCGTTTTTTCATCACAAAAAGCCATTTTTAGTCATAAAATGTTGTGTTTTTAAGATTTTCGCAACCATAAGTTGCAAAAAAGTTCAAAACCCACTTGCTTGAAATAAAATTTTATGGTAATATAATATATATAGGTAAGTATGACCTTTTTGATTTTAACGCTAATTTGCCTAATAATTTACTTGATAGGAGAAGCTTATGACAATCGGCGAAAAAATAACACATCTTCGCGCGGCTCAGAATATGTCGCAGGAGGCGCTTGCAGAGAAGCTCGGTGTCTCGCGTCAGTCGGTATCAAAATGGGAGATGGATCAGGTCGTTCCGCAGATCGACAAGATTTTGCAGATATGCGACGTATTTTCGATTTCCTCTGATGACCTTCTTCGCGAGCAGGTAGTAGTAAATCGCGACAAGAAGAAAAAGAATAAGTATTTCGGTACGGACGGATTCCGCGGAGAAGCAAACTTGAATCTTACCTCTATGCAGGCTTATAAGGTGGGAAGATTCCTTGGCTGGTATTATTCCTCGAAGCTTGCGAATTGTCAGGTTGCAGGTTACCGTCCCCGTATAGTAATAGGAAAGGATACCCGTCGCTCGAGCTATATGCTTGAGTATTCGATAGTTGCGGGTATAACCGCTTCGGGCGCTGATGCATATATGCTTCACGTTACGACCACCCCCAGCGTTTCATACGTTACCCGTCTTGATGAATTCGATTGCGGTATAATGATAACCGCATCTCATAACCCCTTCTACGATAACGGAATCAAGGTAATAAACCGCTATGGCGAAAAGCTCGACGATGAGATAACCTCATACATAGAGAGCTATATAGACGGCGACTTGTCTGCGCTCGGTGTTGAGGGTGACGACCTTCCTCTTGCGAAGCGCGAGAGAATAGGTGCTATAATAGATTATTCGTCGGGTAGAAACAGATACGTCGGATATCTCATTTCCCTTGCGTCAAATTCGTATAAAAACCTTCGCATCGGTATAGATAGTGCAAACGGTGCTTCATGGATGATAGCGAAGGCGGTATTTGACGCGCTCGGCGCTCAGACGACTGTAATAGGCGCAGAGCCAAACGGCTTCAACGTAAACGAGGGCTGTGGCTCTACCCACGTAGAAAAGCTCTGCCGACTCGTAAAGGAAAAGCATCTTGACTTGGGCTTCGCCTTTGACGGTGACGCTGACCGCTGTATCGCAGTTGACGAAAACGGAAACGTCGTTGACGGTGACGCAGTAATGTATATACTTGCAAAACGCTTGAAGGACAGAGGAATGCTAAACGGCAATATGCTCGTAAGCACCATAATGTCCAATAGCGGTCTTGTCGCTTCGCTCAAAAAGGTGGGAATCGATACCGTTCAGACGACGGTAGGCGACCGCTTCGTATACGAATGTATGCAGAATAACGATTACTCTCTCGGTGGTGAGCAGTCGGGACATATAATAATAAAGAAATACGCTACCACAGGTGACGGTATCCTCACAGCTATTATGGTCTGCGAAGAGGTCTGTGACAGAAAGAGCACTCTCGGAAAACTCGCAGAGCCTATAACTCTTTTCCCCCAGAAGGTAGTTAACGTAAGAGTAAAAGATAAGCGCGCAGCGAAAGAGGACGAGGGCGTAGTAGCAGCTTGCCTTGAAGCAGAGAAGATAATAAACGGAAACGGAAGAGTTCTTTTGCGCGAAAGCGGAACGGAGCCCGTTATCAGAATTATGATAGAGAGCGAGACCGAAGAACTCTGCGACGAGCTTTGTAAAAAGATTGCGGAAGCGGTTAAGGCGGGAGGACATTGCAGTGAGTGAGAGTGTAAAGATTAAAAATCTCTATAATTGCGAAGTTCCCTACTTAAAAGAGCTTTTCGACTCATATACTTATCCTTGGGAGCTTCTTCCTCTTATCAACAAGACTATAAACAAGCTTTTGGAGACGGGCATAGAAGGCTTTACTCTTCTTAAAGAGGGAGTGCTCGTCGGACAAAACGTCAAAATAAGCGACACGGCTACGATAGACGCGCCGGCTATTATAGGTCACAATACCGAAATTCGCCCCGGCGCTTATATTCGTGGAAATCTCATCACAGGCTCAAACTGTGTTCTTGGCAATTCTTCGGAATTTAAAAATGCTATTTTGCTTGACAAAGTACAGATTCCGCACTATAATTATGTAGGTGATTCTGTTCTTGGAAACCATTCGCACTTGGGCGCGGGCTCTATTTGCTCAAATCTTAAGTCGGACGGTAAGAGCGTCGTAATTCACGCAGAAGAAAACATAGAAACAGGGCTTCGTAAGGTCGGCGGCTTCCTTGCCGACGGTGCTGACGTAGGATGCCAGTGTGTTCTTAATCCCGGTACGGTAATAGGAAAGGGCACGTCGGTGTACCCCCTCACCTCCTTGCGCGGCGTCATAAAAGAGAACTGTATCGTGAAGAGTATGCAGAATATTGTTGAGAGAAAATAATTTTTTTGAAAGGTGATAGATATGAAGTTTATTAAGGTAAATAACTACGAAGAAATGAGCGACAAGGCAGCGGAGATAATTATTTCCGAGCTCAAGAGAAAGAAGAATTACACACTCGGTCTCGCGACGGGCTCTACCCCTATCGGCACTTACAAAAGACTTATAGAGAGTAACAAAAAGGGAGAAATCGACTTTTCCGAGGTTACTACTGTGAACCTTGACGAGTACGTAGGACTCGACGTAAGAAACGAAAACAGCTATCGCTATTTTATGAACGACCAGCTTTTCAATCACGTAAATATAGATATGGCGAATACTCACGTTCCGAACGGTTGCGTAGACGACCTTAAAAAAGAGGGCGAGAGATACGACGCATTTATCGAAGAGATAGGTGGCATCGACCTTCAGGTGCTCGGTATCGGTCTTGACGGTCATATCGGCTTCAACGAGCCTGATGCCGTATTCACAAAGGCTACACACGAGGTAGTGCTCGACGAGTCCACCATAAAGGCTAATTCCCGTTTCTTTGAAAACGAGGATCAGGTGCCGAAAAAGGCTATCACTATGGGTATGATGTCTATAATGAAGGCGAAGAAGATAATCCTCGTTGCAAACGGCAAGGAAGAGATTCTTGAAAAGGCGTTCTCGGGCGAAATCGACCCTCAGGTTCCCGCGTCAATTTTGCAGCTTCACGACGACGTGACTATCATCCATAGCCCCGTATAATCACAAGGAAAAGGCAGGAGAGATCCTGCTTTTTCTATTTGCTTTTGCACTTTTTCTACTATTTGTATTTATTGTTGCATTTTTTTCTTTTTTGTGATATACTGTAATAGTTAATATGAAAGGTGGGTATCGAAATTGGAAAAAACCTTTTTGAGTCTTATATATCCAAATGAAGAGAAAAGAGAACAGCATTTGAGTGCATCGTGTGTCCCGAATATCACGACAGAGGTTTGTGATGAGATCGGGCTTTCTCGCATTTTCTCTTTAAAAAACAGTGATATCCGTCGTTTCTTTACCTGCGACAAGGAAGTAATTGAATATAGACAAAACGCCCTTTTCGACGTTATGAATATAAAAGAGCTTTCCGAAACTCTCGAAAGAGTGCTTCCTATACTCTTTGACGTCACCGAGCTTCGTCGCTTGGATAAGGACAAATCCGCATCGGCGGGGGATTCCTATCTTTACAGTATTACCGAAATAGAGCTCTACGTCAGCTGCGTAGACACTCTTTATGAAGGCCTTTTTGCTGTATCCGATAAGATTAAGAGCAAAGCCTTCATATCACTTTACGAAGCAGTCCGCGAGCTTGCACAGAGCGATTACTATAAGGAGCTGAATGAGAAGCTTTCTGCGCTCGCTTCCCGCGTGCATGAGGTCAAGAGCATCACCGTTGGTGTAAACCTTGATTCACAGCTTCGCCCCTATGAAGCCGGAGTTATTTCAATAAATGCCGAGAGCTTCAAATCGGGCAAGATTTTGGATAAAATACTTCGCATGAGCTTCAAAAACGATTCTATGACCTGTATTGCCCCCTTGACTTCCTTTGGAAAGGGACAGTCGGATAATAGAAGGGAAGCACTTACGTTTGCATTCAATTCTGCCATCGAGGACGTGTTCCGTTCTTCCGTGCGTGCGTGGAGAGTCATTGTCGACGAATACGTGCTCGACAACACCGATTTCCTTCTCAGAATATTGCCCGAAATAGAATTTATCACTCGCGCAGGCGAGCTTATGAGAGCCTTGAAGGAAAAGGGCTGTCCCCTCTGCATACCCCAGATTCTTAATATGGAAGAAAAAGCGTTTTCCGCTGTCGGATTATATAATCCCGACGTCGCTATGCAGATAGAAGAAGACGTGGTTTTGAACGATTTTGCCTTTGACGATAACGGTAGATTCTTCGTCTTGACAGGCCCTAACAGAGGCGGTAAGTCGGTCATCACGTGTGCCGTCGGTATTGCGCAGGCTATGGCGCAGCTTGGTCTCTATTTCCCCGCAGAGAGTGCGGAGGTGAGCCCCGTTGACGCCATCTTCACTCATTTTCCCGACGGTGCTGAAACTACGATAGATAAGGGAAGGCTTGGAGAGGAATGCGCCCGTCTCGACGAGATATTTTCTGCCGTCACCGAAAACAGCTTGGTATTGCTTGACGAGTCGCTTTCATCGACAGGCTCGTACGAGGCTTCTTATATAGCCGCAGAGATGCTTGCAGGCTTTGGCGCTTGCCGTTGCCGTGGAGTTTTCTCTACTCACCTTCACGAGCTTTCGTCCGCCATTGATAGTGTAAACGAAAGATCACTTGCAGACGGCGGTGTAAGAATAGATACACTCGTCGCGGGAATAGAGGAGGGACGTCGATCCTTCAAGATCTACAGAGCGAAGGGCGACGGAAAGAGCTATGCCCGTGATATTGCCGAAAAATACGGACTTTCTTACGAAAAAATAAAGGAAAAATCGAAGAAAAAATAAGCAAATTTAGATAAAAAAGTGCATATTTAACAAAAAACAAAAAAATATAAAAATATTTTTGAAAAGATATTGACAAATTGATTTTTATGTTATATAATGTACTTACTGAATTTATGTTTATGAAAATGTCTATATATATTTTGAGGTGCAAGATATGATGAACGAAGAGAGAAAGTACGAAAAGCCGCAGTTTGAGGTTGTGGTTATTAATTCTGTTGATATCATTACGTCTTCTGATAACGAGTTTGACTTTGGAGAACTTACTGGTATCAAAAATACCTAATCCCTGTAGGGAAGACTACTTCCAGATTGCAATTTAAGTTGAATATAAAAGCCGTAGTTTTAGCTACGGCTTTTGCTGTTTAAATAAAAAAGCTTGTCGAAAAAAATCGCAAGAAACCGCCCGCCTTGATGAAAATAATTTTCACAAAAGCGCAATTTTGCGAAAAAATGCTGTTTTTGAAATTGGTTTTAAAACCACCTTTGTCCCACACTTTTTGTGGGATTTTTTTGTTTTTGACCGTTTTTCTTGCGATTTTTAGAAAAAACAAAGAAAAACAAACAAAAAGCGAGGCGTTTTTGGTTTTGCTGGCGTCATTTTTGTATTTTTTTGCATATTTTTTCTTTGTTTCTGCGCTTTTTTCTTTGAAAACTATTGACTTTCTCATATTTTTAGTGTATTATATAATTAGTAAATTAGGAGGATTCGAAATGAAAAAAATTTACACAGCCGATATCCCCAAAACAGACCGTATTCAGCGCCTGATAGACGATCTTTATTCGGGTACGCCCACAATAGAGTCTACTCGTGCCGAGATTATTACGGAGAGCTATAAAAGCACAGAGGGATTGCCTATATATTTGAGAAAATCCAAGGCCTTCAGAGCTATCTGCGAGTCTCTTCCTGTCGTTATCCGCGACGATGAGCTTATCGTCGGATGTAACAGCTTTGCCCGCAGAGGCTGTCAGACCTTCCCCGAGTTTTCTAACAAGTGGCTCGAGGATGAGTTTGACACCGTAGCGACGAGAAGTGCCGACCCCTTCTACATTTCCGACGAGACCGCCGCGAAATTGAAGGAGGTACATAAGTACTGGCAGGGTAGAACCTCGAGCGAGCTTGCTACTTCCTATATGGCACCCGAGACCCTTACCGCTATTCAGCATAACATCTTCACGACGGGTAACTATTTCTATAACGGAATAGGTCACGTAAGCGTTGACTATGCAAAGGTGCTGAAGATAGGCTATAAGGGAATCTGGAAGCAGGCGAAGGCGGAAAGAGATAAGTGTAACGTTTTTGACAGCGACTATAACAAGCGCTATTATTTCCTTTCGTCCGTTATGGAGAGCTGCGAGGCTGCAATTATATTTGCAAAGCGTTATAGCGTTGCTGCAGCGAAGCTGGCAGAAAAGTGTGACGACCCGAAGAGAAAGAAGGAGCTTCTCACTGTTGCAGAGATATGTGACAGAGTTCCCGAAGAGGGAGCTACCAGCTTCCACGAAGCTTGCCAGTCCTTCTGGTTCATTCAGCTTCTCATTCAGACCGAGTCGAGCGGACACTCTATTTCCCCCGGACGCTTCGACCAGTATATGTACCCTTACTACGAAAAGGATATCGAAAGCGGAAAAATCACCCGTGAAGAAGCGCAGGAGCTTGTTGACTGCGTATGGGTGAAGCTCAACAGTCTTAACAAGGTCCGCGATAAGCTTTCTGCAGAGGGCTTTGCGGGATACAGTATGTTCCAGAACCTCATCGTAGGTGGACAGGATATAGACGGACTTGACGCGACAAACGACCTTTCTTATATGTGTATAAGCGCGTCTATGCACGTAAATCTTCCTCAGCCCTCGCTTTCTATGCGAGTTTGGAACGGAACACCCCACGACCTTCTCGTAAAGGCGGCGGCTCTTACAAAGACGGGTATAGGACTTCCCGCTTATTATAATGACGAAATTATTATTCCCGCGCTCATTTCAAGAGGTCTTTCTCTTCAGGACGCGCGTGATTACTGTATAATCGGATGCGTTGAGCCTCAGAAGGGCGGAAAGACGGACGGCTGGCACGATGCCGCGTTCTTCAATATGTGTCGTCCTATGGAGCTCGTGTTCTCGAACGGTATGGATAAGGGAGCTCTCGTCGGTCTTAAGACAGGTGAGCTTTCCGAGCTTGATACCTACGAAAAATTCTTCGACGCTTATAAGAAGCAGATGGATTACACCATCAAGCTTATGGTAAACTCTGATAACGCGATAGACGCGGCTCACGCAGAGCGTTGTCCCTTGCCCTTCCTTTCCTCTATGCTTGACGACTGTATCAAGAAGGGAAGATCGGCACAGGAGGGCGGTGCGGTATATAACTTCACAGGTCCTCAGGGCTTCGGTATTGCAAACGTGGCAGACGCCCTCTACGCGATAGACGAGCTCGTTTATAAGACCAAGACGGTTACTCTTTGTCAGTACGCCGACGCTATGAAGAACAACTTCGGTATGCCTTATAGCGAGGATTACGCAGAGAAGCTCACTATTGAGGTTGTAAAAGAGATCACAGCGAAGGGATATCAGCTCACACCCGAGCAGATCAAAGAGATCTTCGCACAGATAAAAGCAAACGACGTGGACGCTGATAAGAAGGCTAAGTACAAGGCGCTCTACGACAAGATAAAGGCACTTCCCAAGTTCGGTAACGATATTGATGAGGTAGACCTTTACGGACGAGAAGCGGCTTACGCTTACACCAAGCCCGTAGAAAAGTATACAAACCCCAGAGGCGGCATATTCCACGCAGGACTCTACCC
>JAZOOB010000114.1:0-20179 GCA_045654845.1 Eubacteriales bacterium
TATAGTAGTAGATGCAAGCGGACTTATTTCGCTGACGAATGAAGGCGAAAAAATCGCAAGGACTATGTACGAGCGCCACACTATTCTCACCGAGATGCTCGTGTTTTTAGGCGTAGACGAAAAGACGGCATCCGAGGACGCGTGCAAAATCGAGCATAACATAAGCGACGAGTCCTTTGAGGCAATAAAAAGACATATCTTAAAGAGCAAATAATTTTTGCAATTAAAAAACGGCACTTTCAAAGTGCCGTTTTTTTAAGGGCTCTTGAATTTTGAGCAGAAATCGTCGGCTGACGAGCGAGAGGCGTACTTGTGTACGCCGAGTAAGGAAACGGCGATAGAAAAAGAGCATAAAACAAAAAAAGAAGAAATTCGTAGAATTTCAACCTTAAACAATTAATTTATATAAATTTAGAGCGAAGATATCTCTTTTTTCTTGATATCCTCGCTCTTTTTCGATTATGCCAAAAGGCAAAATCCCGTTTTTTTAGTTGATTTGATATTTCGTGCCCTGAGGGGTATCCTGAAGAATAATGCCCTTTGCGGCAAGCTCGTTTCTTATTCTGTCTGCCTCGGCATAGTTCTTCGCCTTTTTAGCTTCGGCTCTCGCAGCGATTGCCGCTTCGATTTCTGCTATAAGGTCGGAATTGTCCTCTTCTTCCTTCACAAAGCCGAAAAGCTCGGTGAATTCATCAAATATCTTCTTCGCTTCAAGCACTACGCTCTTTGAGGGTGCTTTTGCGGAATTTACAAGAGTGTTTATATCTCTTACGAGGTCGAAGAGAACCGCTATTCCCTCTCCCGTATTGAAATCGTCATCCATAGCCTCGATAAGACGGGCACGTGTCGCTTCAAAGCCCTCTACAATCTGCTTTTCGTCTTCGCGAAGCGCTTCATCCTGTGCATTCTTCAAGAAAAAGTCGAGTGCGTCTCTACAATTGAAGATTCTGTCAAGAGCGCTCTTAGCCTGCTCGATTATCTCCTTCGAGAAATTGATAGGACTTCTGTAGTGAGAGCTGAGTATGAAATAACGGATAGGAAGGTATCCGTACTGCTCGGAAATCTCTCTTACAGTAAAGAAGTTATTTAACGACTTGGACATCTTTCTGTTGTCAATATTGATATATCCGTTATGAAGCCAATAGTTTGCGAATGCTTTTCCGTTACAGCACTCGGACTGTGCAATCTCGTTTTCGTGGTGGGGGAATATAAGGTCCTGTCCGCCACAGTGGATATCAATGCTTTCACCAAGGTAATTTCTTACCATCGCAGAGCATTCGATATGCCAGCCGGGTCTACCTTCGCCCCAAGGGGACGTCCAGTGAGGCTCGCCGGGCTTAGAGGACTTCCAGAGAGCGAAGTCAAGCGGATCCTCTTTAAGCTCGGAAACGTCGATACGTGCGCCCGATTCAAGATCCTCTATCGGCTGTCCCGAGAGCTTTCCGTAATCCTTGAACTTACGTGTTCTGAAATATACGTCGCCCTTCGACTCATAAGCATAGCCCTTTTCTACAAGAGTCTTTACTATTTCGATAATCATTTCCATATTATCGGTCGCGAAGGGGTGAACCGTCGCCGCCTTTACACCGAGACCGCGGGCGTCGGTGAAGTACTCGTCGATATAGCGCTTTGCAATATCGCTATATGTAATTCCCTCTTCATTTGCGCAGTTGATTACCTTATCGTCGATATCGGTGAAGTTCTGAACGAAGGTAACGTCATAGCCTCTGTATTCAAGATATCTTCTGAGCATATCGAAAACAACGAAGCATCTCGCGTTTCCTACGTGGAAGAAGTTATATACCGTAGGACCGCAGGCATACATTTTTACCTTGCCTGCCTCAAGCGGAATGAACTCATCCTTTTTTCCGGACATTGTATTATAAAACTTTATCATAATCAAATTTTCCTTTTACCGTTTATTATTCTTTAGTCTTTTTTTCTTCGACTTTATTCGCCTTTTCAAGCGCGCGAAGTCTACTTTCAAGCTTAGAAAGCTCCTGTGCCACAGGGTCGGGAATATGTATCTGGTCGAGCTCGTCAATCTTTGTATTTCCTACCTTGACCACCTTTGCAGGTACGCCGACAGCGGTAGAATTTTCGGGGATTTCCTTCAAAACGACAGCATTTGCGGCTATCTTTGAGTTATTTCCTACCTTGAAAGGACCGAGCACCTTAGCACCTGCGCCCACAAGAACGTTATCACCGAGGGTGGGATGTCTTTTTCCCGTATCCTTACCCGTACCACCAAGAGTAACTCCCTGATAGAGTGTGCAGTTGTCACCTATTTCCGCAGTCTCACCTATAACGATTCCGCTTCCGTGGTCGATAACGAAGCCCTTACCGATAGTGGCACCGGGGTGTATTTCAATACCTGTCGCAAATTTTGCACCCTGACTTATCGCTCTTGCGATGAAGACGTAGCCCTTCTTATGAAGGACGTGCGCTACACGGTGAGCCATCGTCGCGTGCAATCCAGAATAGAGGAAAAGCACCTGCAAGTCCGAGGTCGCGGCGGGGTCTCTATCCCTTATCGCCTTTATATCGTCCTTTACGCTCTGGCATGCCTTTTCCAGATTATCCTTAACAGACTCGACACCAGACGAAATATATTTAATCTTTTTTTCAACAGTTTCTCTGCACTTCTTGTAAATGAATTCGTTTTGGAAATCCGAAACGCAACATCGAGCATCCTGAATCTTATTCTCCAGGGTCTTCAGATTATCTCCAAGACGCAAGGCGGATTTTTTTAAATCTTGTGCAATTTTTTCTTTGTTAAAGTCCATAAATGCTCCACCTTTCAAAAAATATTCATTATATTATATCCTAATTTTATTCTATTGTCAAGCAAAAACGCTCATTTTATGCCCCTTTTATTTTTATTTTCCCCTGTTTTTTCCTTATCCTCACCCGTTTTTGAAAAAAAGGTCAGAAGCGAAAGAACAATCAGCATCGCACCAAACAAAGTGCGTATAATATCGGTTCTTATATGCGGTAAAAGAAGGCTACCGATAAAGACACCGAATATACCGAAAGTGATAATGTGGATAAATACGGTGAAATCCACTCTCTTTCGTTTTATATTCACAATGGCGGAAGAAAATGCGGCGAATATAAAAAATGCAAGATTCAGCCCCTGCGCCACTATCTGCTCTACCCCTTGCGTGAGCGTGAGATAAACTAAAAAGAGCCCGCCACTACCGACGCCCAAGCCCGTGAGAATTCCTATTATAAGCGACACTGCAAAATTAATGAAAATCATAATATCATTTTAACTCCCGAATAAAGCATCAAAGACGCGAAAATGAGCTTTAAATACCTCGTTTTTATTCTGCCGAGCAATAAAGCCCCGATTGTGCCACCTATGAGGGCGGGCAGAACGTATGGCGCTGCGCTCTTTATATCAAGCATTTCGCCGTCAACGTAGGAGAAAATAGAAATGAGAGAGAAAACCAGCACAGCTAAATTAGTGATAGCGAAGCTGTTTTTTACGTTTTTTCTCCCGTAATAGAGCTGAATTGCGAATATTAAAACGACACCTCCGCCAGCACCGAGCATAGCGTTTAAAATTCCTGCAAGAAAGGAAAGCAACGCAAGCAAAAATATCTTTTTCGACCTCTTATCTTCCATAGGCATTATCCTTTTTTTCTTTTTTCAAAATTCTTTAAAAAATAAATCAAAAATATGCAAAATCCCTTGTATTTTTATCAAATTTTTGGTATTATATTATTTAGTAGTAAAAAATCGGGGTATAGGACTTATTTCACGACTGAAAAGTAATTTTTCAATTCTTCTAACACTAAATAGTGTTAGAAAAAAATCTGTGATTATGCCAAATACTGCCCCTTCATATTTTCCCAAATGAATTCGAAAGGAAAGGATATATAATGGATTACCAAAACGATTTTAATCTGTTTGACGATAACGACACGAGCGATATCCAGACTCCCCCTAAAAGAAAAAAGCCGTCTTCCTCTGCCGAAGAAAGAAAGGCGACTGTAAGACAGGGTGAAAAAATATTAAATACCAAAAAGTCAAAAAGACATAAAAAGAAGAAGCACTCCGACAAAAACGGGGCTTTTTCGCGCGCGATTTCCGACCCCGACAGTGCGCTTAACGTATCCTTGACGTACGTTTTTATATTTGTTTCTATATTTTTCGCATTCTGCCTTTACGGAAGGACGACCGGCGAGATTGCAGGGCATTTTATCAGATTCATCCTTTTCGGACTCTTTTCTTCTGCCGCGTATGCCATTCCTCCGTTTTTGCTCTTGCAGGGTATTACCTGGCGATATGACGTAAAAAACAAGGCGCTTTTGAGAAAGACTGTAGCTACCTTTATTGCACTCCTTTTCATATCCGCGCTTATATATCTTCCTAAGAGCGTTTTGCAGGACAGGACGTTTGCCAGTGGCAAGGAATTCTTCTCCTTGTTCTTCAGCTGGAAGGACCCCTCGTCCGCAAGAGTGGGTGGCGGTCTTCTCGGAAGTTCGCTTGGCTGGGCTCTCTTTAACGTGTTTGGCAAGGTTGGCACTATACTTATTTTTGCCCTCGTTATCCTTCTTTACCTCATATTCTTCTTTAACTTCAACCCCAAGACCTTTGCGCAGAAGGCGCTTTCCTCTATAAGAACCGCTATGCAGAGACAAAAGGGAAAGAGAGACGCCAAAAAGGTCGGCGAAAAGAAACAGAAGGCAGAAAAAGATGAATACCCCGAAATAGAGCTCAAGGGACAAGCAGATACTCCCTTGCTTGAAAGTGAAGAAAAGCCCCGCGTTCACGCTAAAAGAATAAAGAGACGCGGAAATGAGGGTATGCTCCCTTCAAACAATAATACCGAAGAAAAGCACGAAAAGTTTAAAAACACCTTTACGGAATACGGCGTCTTTGATGACGACGAGGAAAGCGAAGAGACCGTAGACGAGATAGCGACTAAAAAGCTACGCAGTCGCGACGGTGTAAACAGCGCGTCGGTAGATGAGCTTGAATTCGAGAGATTCTCTATGGGTGACGAGGAAGGCTCGTCCGAGTATAAGAAATCGCAAGTACCGCTTATCGACGATGACGATGAAATAATCACAAGACAAAGCCTTTCCGACCTTCGCAAAATGACGAAGAGAGAAAGCACCCCTGATAAAGAAAAAATACCCGTCGCAAGTGTGGGTAGTGCAAGAGCAAAGAAATTCAATTCCGACGTTATGGGCGACAAACAAGAAGCAAAGACGGCATCAGCTCACGAAACTGCTATGCCGAAATACACCTTCCCTCCCCTCTCTCTGCTTGAAAAGTCTCCTGCAATTCAGGACTCGCTTCTCAATGCAGAAAGCGACCCCATAGCTATAAAGCTCCGTCAGACCTTAAAGAACTTCAACGTGAATACTACCATAAGTAACGTCTCGCGCGGTCCCCGTATCACGAGATACGAGCTCGTTCCCGACACGGGAATACGTATCCGTTCTATTGCAAACCTCGTAGACGATATATCTATGGCACTCGCAACTGCGGGTATCAGAATAGAAGCTCCTATCCCTGGAAAAGCGGCGGTAGGTGTCGAGGTGCCGAATTCTTCGCCCACGACTGTAAGACTTCGTTCTCTGCTCGACGGCGCGGCATTCAAGGAAAATCCTGCGAAGACCTACATCTGTCTTGGCTCGGATATAGCAGGTGATGCGGTATACGCTGATATTGCAAAAATGCCTCATATGCTTATCGCGGGTGCAACGGGTATGGGTAAATCGGTATGTATAAACACCATTATCACAAGTATTCTTTACAAGGCGCGTCCCGACGAGGTCAAGCTCATTCTTATTGACCCTAAAAAAGTTGAGCTTAACGTATACAGCGGTATTCCTCACCTTCTTATCCCTGTGGTAAGTGACCCGACTCAAGCGGCAGGTGCTCTTGCGTGGGCGGTAAACGAGATGGAAAGCCGTTTTGACAAGATAGAAGCCGAGGGCGTAAGAAATATCAAGGGCTACAATGCGGCAATAGAGGGAGATCCCTCAAAAGAGCCTATGTGCCAGATAGTCATAATTATAGACGAGCTTGCCGACCTTATGATGAGCAGTCCCGACTCGGTAGAAACCTCTATATGCCGTATAGCGCAGAAGGCGAGAGCGGCGGGTATTCACCTTATCATAGGTACACAAAGACCCTCTGTCGACGTCATTACAGGTCTTATCAAGGCTAACATTCCTTCAAGAATAGCGTTCCACGTATCATCACAGATAGACTCGCGTACTATACTTGATACAGCAGGTGCTGAAAAGCTACTGAATAATGGTGATATGCTCTTCTACCCCGCGGGTATTCCTAAGCCGAAACGTATTCAGGGTGCATTCGTGGACGATAACGAGGTAGAGCGCGTGACCACCTTCTTAAAGAAGAATTCCAAGGGCGCGGTCTATGACGAGGAAGTAATCGAGGGAATCAAGAAGGAGACCGAAAAGTGCGCTCAGAGTGGAAAGCGTAAGGGCGGCGACGGTGACGATGGTGGCTCTATCGACGGAATTCTCGACGATCCTAAGTTTAACGAAGCGGTAGAGGTCGCATTCGATGCGAACAAGATATCTACCTCGCTTTTACAGAGAAAGCTCTCGATAGGCTTCGGACGTGCTTCAAAATATATCGACGCTATGTGCGATATGGGTATCGTAAGCGAGCCCGACGGACAGAAGCCGAGAGAGGTCCTTATGACGAGGTCGGAATATTACGAGCGTAAAAACCGACTCTCCGAATAAACTCAAAGATAATCAAGAGGTGTTATTATGATATACGTATTGCTCGCAGACGGCTGCGAGGAAATAGAAGCACTCGCCCCCGTCGACGTACTCCGTCGCGGTGGCTGTGAGGTAAAAACCGTAGGAATAACGGGTAAAACGGTTATGGGCTCTCACGGTATAAAAATCGAAGCCGACGTTCTGCCCGAAGAGGTAAATGACGATATTGAGCTTTTGGTATTCCCCGGTGGATTGCCAGGGGCTGACTATCTCGACGCCTCACCTTATACCGACAAATTCATAGAGATGGCAGAGAAAAAAGGCGGAAGAATTTCCGCCATCTGCGCCTCTCCCTATATTCTTGGCAAGCGCGGTCTGCTTGACGGCAAGCGCGCTACCTGTTATCCGAGTGATAAGTTCATTTCTCAGCTGAAAGGCGCGACGTATACCGGTGAAAAGGTAGTTACAGACGAAAAAATCACTACCTCGTCGGGAATGGGCGCGGCGCTTCTCTTCGGCTGTGAATTACTCTCGCTTATGAAGGGCGAAGAGGTGGCATCTGCCGTAGCCTCTTCCGCTATTATCAAATGAAAAAAGATTTATTAAAAAAAGAGCTTGGCGAAGGCATTCTTTTTGAAGTAAAGGAAGCAGAAAAAACCGATATTTCACTTTGGCGCGAATGCTTTTCTGACGAAGAAGAGGATATAAAAAAGGCTATTTCTTCCTTGTCCTCTTGTAGTTTTTGTGCATCCTTATCTGTAAACGGAAAAACAGGTGCTCAATTTATAGGGGTAGAAAGCCGTATTTGTGAAAAAACGGGTATTTATATATACGCCTTATGTACGAAAAAGGAATTTCGTGGCAAAGGTTATATGAGGCTCTTATTAGAAAAATCCTTTGAATATGCAAAAAGCCTTGGCTACGACCTTCTATGGCTCTTCCCTGCAAACGAAGAATTAGAAGGAACGTATAAAAGGCTCGGCTTTTCTGTGCCTGTCTATGTAGGTGCGTCACCCGTCTTAAATTCCGACGAGGACTATTTTCTCTTGCTAAAAGCTCCCGTAGAGTTTATCGCTTTTGACGGTGACTATGAAAAGCTCTACGAGTTATCGAGCAAGATTTTCCCCCTTGATGCATTCAGATATGCATTAGAGAGCATCGCTCCTTCCGTTTCTATAAGCTATATCATAAATGACGGAAAGTGCGACGGATATATAATCTCCAAAAAAGATTCCAAGAGACTTTTGGCAATTTCCGAAAGCCACAGAAATCTAATAAACTACGATAAGCGCTCGTTTGCCTATATAATGCCGATAAGCGAACTTCCCTCTTTTGACATTCTGGCAGAGCCCCTATTACGCTGATGATAAACGAAGAAAAAAGAAATCTAAGAAGGGCGCTTCTCGAAAAAAGAAGCTCTCTTTCTTTTGAAACGAGAAAAGAAAAGGACGAATCCCTTTCTAGCTTGCTTGCAAGCACTGACGAGTTTTTGTCCTGTGATACTCTTCTCGCCTACTGTCCTACAAGAAATGAAATCGACGTTTTGCCTCTTATAGAAAAGGCGTTTTCTATGGGTAAGCGCGTCGCTTTTCCCAAATGCAAAAAGGACGGCTATATGGACTTTTACTACGTAAATACCCTATCCGACCTTGAAGATGGCGCTTACAGCATCAAAGAGCCAAACGAAAATTGCGAGTTATTTCTTGGCAGAGAAAAAGCTTTGTGTATTCTGCCTGCTTTGGCATTCGACAAGAGTGGGTACAGACTTGGCTATGGCGGTGGGTATTACGACAGATTTCTTTGTCGCTTCGAGCTGACTTGCGTGGGGCTTGTTTACGATGAATTTTTCCTTGACAAATTACCGTATGACGAGCACGACAAAAAAGCATCTATACTGATAACGGAAGGCGGTGTAATCTTTTTAGAAAATGAACGAATATAAAAAAGGCTCTTTTTCCGAAAAGAGCGCCGAGGCTGTGACCTATTTAAAATCATACGACAGAGAAAGCACGCATTTCCAAATGCCTCTTTTGTTCTCCTTTGTATATATACTTTTGTTTATATCGGTTATCATATATAAAAAGGCGCTTCCGAGTATTGAAAACGCCTATCTTTCCGTCGCTATAATAGAGATAATTACCGTGTCGTTTCCGCCTGTCGTATATCTGAAGGTGATGAAAAAAGACCTGTTTTCTACTCATAGCACGGGATTCTCGCTTGACAAGCTGATAATAATTCTGCTTGCGTCCTTTGCGATGATTTTCGGCGCTATGTCGCTTACAATTGCATCGTCTCATTTAGGAATCGTAAAGGAGTCTATTTCGACCTTCGCGAATTTCGAGATGCCCCTTATGCCAAACCGCCTTTCCTATATGACCTTTGCGTCCATCACCTTTGCGCTTATTCCTGCGGTTTGCGAAGAATTTTTGTGCCGAGGACTTCTCTACTCGGAATATGAAAAATACGGCACTCCCGTCGCTATTTTCGTATCTGCCCTTATGTTCTCGATGATGCACTTTTCATTTGAAAAGCTCCCCGTTTATCTTTTCTGCGGGCTTATGCTCGGATTTTTGCGCGCGATAACAAACTCCGTGCTTTCCTCTATTATCGCGCATTTTATATACAATATGTTCGTTTTGTTCTATCAGCAGTTCTTCGGGGCTCTGACAGAGCAATTCAGCGAATTTACGCTTGTATTCTTTATATCCCTCGGTCTTTGCCTTATCACTCTATTCTTTATGTTTGGCGAAGCCGACAGAATTTACAATAGCTATGCAAGAAAGAACGTATATATAGGAAATAATTATCGCGCGACGTCTCTTTTTTCGCTCAAAAAGACGGCGAAAGGCTTTTTCACTTCGCCTGCGCTTATTCTCTCGGTAATTCTTTATATACTGTTTTCAATTATACTTTAACTCGCTTGGAGGCACTATGATCTTAAACCAAAAGCAAAACTATATAGCCTACCGCTGTCCTCGCTGCGCTTCTGCGGCGACGGGATTTGTGGGCGAATTCTCACTTTCTGCAGATATGCTTAAATTGAAATGTCCTTGTAAGGAAAGCGAGATGTCGATAACGAGAACGTCTGATAAAAAGATAAGACTTTCCGTGCCCTGCATTTTCTGTAACAAAAATCACGGCTTCGTGGTATCGCAGGAGGTATTTTTCGGCAAGGATTTATTCCTTCTTAACTGTCCTTATACCAATATGGACATCTGCTTTATCGGCAAGGAAGAGGCGATAGGCGAGGCTATCGAAAGAAACACGAACGACCTAAACCTTCTCTTTTCAGAGCTTGGCTATGACAATATCGAACAGATACTCTCAGACCAGCGCTCTGCCGAGGATATGCTCCCCGACGTAGAGATATATAACATCGTGCGCTTTATCGTTTCCGAGCTTCACGCGGACAAAAAGATAAGCTGTGAATGTAAGGATAGCGAGCCTGACGACTACGGTGTAGACTTCGTCACAGAAGGTGTACGGGTTTTCTGCCCCGACTGTCACGCGGAATACGTATTCCCTACCGACAGCATAGAGTCGGCAAAGGACTTTTTGGAGTGCGAATATTTAGTCTTAAAGAAAAAGGACTAAAATCCGTAATAGGCGTTTAAGCCTCTGTATATGCCAAGTGCGAAAAGACGGGGGTTGTTATACATTAAATCCGCGTCGTTCTTATTCGTTATAAAGCCGAGCTCAATTAAGACCGAGGGCATTCTCGTTCTTCGTAAAACGTAAAGGCGCGGACGAAGCACTATTCCTCGGTTTCGTAATCCTGTGACGAGAGTGAGCTCTCTCAAAATTACCGTCGCTATATCATAGGCGACACTACCGGAACGGAACACGAGCGCTTCACTTCCCGATGCACTTGGGTCGCTCGATGCGTTTGTATGCAGACTTAAAAAGAGGTTTGCGCCAAAATTGTTCGCTTGGTCTACTCTCGCCCGCAGACTTGTGGAAACACTCGTGCCAAGCTGGGTTTCGGGTGTCGGTCTTGAAAGTAACGGAATATAATTCGGGTCTTCGTACAAAAGCGTGTAAAGCTCTCTGCCTATTCTGTATACGAGGTCCTGCTCGCGATAGCCGTTTCCCTCTGCGCCCGCATTCGGATTTTCGGGATTATGTCCCTGATCTATATATACTTTAATTGCCATAACTGTTTCCTCACAAAAAGAATACTCTATTTTTTAATATATGTAAGACAAACGAGGTTTGCCAATGAAAGAGCTACAAAGAATCCTCAGCTTTACCCGACGCGCTGTGGACGACTACAATATGATAAATGAAGGCGACAAAATTGCCGTCGGTGTTTCTTCGGGAAAGGACTCTCTCACGCTTCTCACCGCGCTCGCGGAAATGAGAAGATTTTATCCCAAAAAGTACGATATCTGCGCTATTACCGTAGATATGGGCTTTGAGGGGGCGGATTTTTCTTCTATTGCGCGCTACTGTGAAAGGTTGAACGTGGAATACAAGGTTGTGAAAACCGAGATAGCGAAGATAATCTTCGACGTGAGAAAGGAAAGCAATCCCTGCTCTCTCTGCTCAAAGATGAGGCGAGGCGTACTTAATTCCGAGGCGAAGGCTATGGGGTGTAATTCCGTCGCGCTCGGTCACCATTTCGACGACGCTGTCGAGACCTTTATGATGAACATATTTTTTGAAGGAAGACTCGGTTGCTTTTCCCCCGTCACCTATCTTTCGCAGAGTGATATAAACGTAATAAGACCTCTTATATATGCAAAGGAAAGTGACGTGCTCTACTTCTCGCGTCATACCGAATTGCCTATAATAGAAAGCTCGTGTCCCGAAAATCACGCGACAGAGCGAGAAAAAATGAAGGAATTGCTGAGAAAAATCGAAGCAGAAAACAAAGGTCTGCGCCATAGAATCTTCAGCGCTATGTGTAAGGGCGAAATAGACGGCTTCAAGGTCGTCGGCAGATTGCCTGAATAATAAAAAACCGATACGAAAATTCGTATCGGTTTTTCTCATTTTTTAATTACTTTATTCTTATACCCTTACCTATAAAGCCTACGTGGTGGAAGTCGTCTGTATTATGACGGACTATGTAGTCGATATAGGACATAATCATTTTCGCCATAATGACGTAGCCTGCGGGGGTCATATGACCGCCCATATAGAACTTATCTCTGAATGCGGCGTCGTGTATGGGGCCGTTATGTGTGAGGTCTATTACGTAACAGTTAGAGAACTTCTCTGCCATCTGGTACATAAGCTTCGCCTGATTTTCTGCGTGAGTGTCGTAGGGCTGTGTCGCCTTTTTGGGCATCGTCACAAAGAAGAACTTCGCGTCGGGGGCTATCTCCTTATAGCGTGCGACTATCTTTGCGAAATTGCCTGCAAAGGTGTCTTTATTATCTTTGTAATCCTCGCACACGTCGTCTATCGTACCAAGCTCGTGCTCAAGTACGGCAAGGTCGTTTACACCAAGGGCAAAGATATACGCCTGACACTTCTTTTCCTCGTCCCAAAGTCCTTTTTCATCGGCAAATTCATTCAAATATTCGCGACAGGACATTCCACCCTGCGAGAAGTTATACACTGTGTTTCCACACGCGCGAGCCAAAAACTGTCCCCAAGAGTATTCGTACATATCGTAATAGCCCCATTTCCCACTTTCAAGCATTACCTGAAATTCGCCGGAGGAAAGGCTGTCACCGATACAAGCGATAGTGCGGAATATCTTACAAAATCCGCCGTCCTCTACTATATTGTCAAGAGGCTTTTCGTTTTCATCAAAATAGGTCTTTATTTCTTTCATATCATACCGTCACTTTTTATATTTGATGTCCGTGCCGATAAATCCTACGTGCATAAAGTCCTTCATATTATGACGGATTATGTAGTCGATATAGGACATGGTGATCTGCGCGGTGAAAACGTATCCCATGGGATTCATATGACCTGTAAGGTAGAACTTTTCCTTAAAATCAGCATCATATATGGGGGCGTATTTCATAAAGTCGATTACGTAGCAATTAGAGAGCTTCTCTGCTATCTGGTAAAGCAGAGCCGCGTGCGCCTCGGCATCCTTGTCCCCGGGCTCGTCCTCTCTTACCATAGTCATAAGGAAGAACTTCGCGTCGGGCTGTATCTCCTTATAGCGCTGAATTATAGCGCCGTAGTCACCTGCGAAGGTGGGCTTATTATCTCTGTAATCTTCACATATATCGTCGATAGTACCTATCTCCATATGGCGATTTTTGAGGTCGTTTACACCAAGAGCGATAATATATGCCTGACACTTCTTTTCGGGATTCCACAAGTCTGCAGATTCTGCCCAAGAGGTATAGTAATTCTTCGCCGTCATTCCACCGCGTGAGAAGTTATAGACCTTAGAGCCACAGGTGCGCGCCATGTACTGTCCCCAAGAGTATTCGTACATATCGTACCACTGATGCTCACCGTCAATGAGAAGCTCAAACTCTCCCGAGGAAAGACTGTCGCCCACACAACCGATGGTACGGAAAATCTTACAAAATCCACCGTCGGTCACGATGTTGTCAAGCGGTTTTTCATCTTCTCTGAACATAGCGTTAATATCCATAAAAAAGCACTCCGTTTTCTATAATTATTTTAGTTTCCTTCTTTTTACAGTATAGCATTTTTATAGATGTTTTTCAAGGAATTTTCAAAAGTTTTTTCTATTAAATTATATCTTGACTGTATATGGGTTTTATTATATAATATAATTAGGAAAATATTGAAGAAAAGGGGGACTTTTTCGTGGGCTTTGATATGGGCTTTTCCCGATTTATTGATGCGATAAACATTTTTGAGCTTTCGTTTTCACAATTCCTTGAAACAACAAGCCTTTTTCTCTTTGCGCTTCAATGTATACTCATTTTTCTATTTGTATTTTTCCTTTTCTGCTCTATTAAATATATAAGAGCGCTTTTTAAAAGACTTTCCTTAGCGATAAGAGTTAAAAAGGTCTGCCATGATTTCGGATATTCTTGTAAAATAAAGGCTTCTTACTACACCTCTATTCTTTTTCTCGTAGACGGTGCTGAAATCGAGATAAAGACCGACCGTGAGATAATTGCTGTAAAGTTTTTCCCCTGTCTTATTCGCAGACACACCTATACTATAAAATCCGAGGGTGGCTTCTATACGAGAAACAATTTTAACCCAATAATCGTAGTAAGAAGAAGGATCGGACTGTCGCTTACTCTGTTTCGACCGAAAAATGATTTCGTAATACATATAAACGACGATTCGGGAATTCCTACCGAGCTTGACAAGGCAAAGAAAAATATTCTATGCCTTCACCCCATATCCGTAAACGTAAACGTAGTCCGTACGAACCGAGAGGAACAGACCTTCAACGGTGATGAGTTTATGGGATATACCGTATATAGCGGTAGTGGTTTAATTGATTATTTAAAGGGAAACAATAAAGAAGAAAACTAATCTTCAATAAATTTTTGAAAATTTTTTAAGAAAATTAAAATATTCTGTCACCTTTTCCATTGCAAAAAGGTATTAAGAGTAAAGGAACGTATAATGGCAACAAAAGATTTTCCTTTCGGTGTTAGCGAAAGCGACGATTTTTCGCCCGATACCTCGCCCTCTCCGCCCTTACCAAAAGAGGCGACCGACGAGGTAATACGGCACTATTCGTCAATGGTGTATCGCATAGCGCTGACGAAAACTAAATCCACACACGATGCAGAGGACGTGTTCCAAGAGGTATTTTTGAAGCTCGTTATGAACAAAAAGCCCTTTGAATCCGAAGAGCATAGAAAGGCTTGGCTCATTCGGGTGACGGTCAATTGCTGTAACTCGCACTTCGTCGCACCGTGGAACAAAAACGTAGGCTCGCTCGACGACGCTCTTTTGTCGGTACTTGCCGATGAGGAGGCAGAGGACGATTTTCGTGAAAGTCAGTCCGACGTCTATGCAGAGATTTTGAAGCTTCCCGAGAATATGAGAGAGGTCATACTTCTCTACTATTACGAAGAAATGTCTATACGTGAAATTGCCTTTTCCCTTAATACAACCGAAGCAAACGTAAAAAAACGCCTGTCAAGAGCAAGACAGAAGCTACGCTTGGAGTTAGAAGAATCCGAGCGCTGACTCTTCGCTCTTAGGGGCAGAAAGGATTTTTTCAATGGAAAAAAAGGATATAAAGCGCGCACTCGCGAAGATTCAGCCGAGCGATGAGCTTGTAGACAAGACCATAAAGCGCGCGTATGAAGCGAAATATACGACGAAGGAAAGCTTCTTCTCTTCCTTTATCTTTAACTTTAGAATTGCGTCTACCGTATGCGCTCTTACCTTGGTTATCTGCATAGGAATTTTAGCAGGTGTAAACGGATTTATTACAGAGCCCGACCCCACAGCTTTAGCAAATGACAAGACGCGAAGCGCAGATACGGTGTATCACCAAAACGACGCCGACCAAGAAAGCTATGCGCCATTAGTAGAAGAAGCAAGACGCGCAGGCGGTGAATGGATAATCGCGTACGCAGAGTTATCCGCTATGTACGTTCAGTCGATGGACGAAGACGGCGCGCATCTTCTTATACAAATAGAAAATATTGAGGTCTGCGACCACAATATAGAGAATATTGATTCTTTAGACCTTGAATTCGGCGCTTTTGCTAAAATGACGATAAAGGACGAAGCACTTTTAAACGGCTTCTTAAATAAGACCGCAGAAAAGCTCTTTCTCCAAATGTATCATATAAACACCGAAGAAGAGCTGTGCTTTGAAATCGTAGATTTCTTGCCGAAAAATTAATTTTAAAAAAATTTTATAATTTGTGTCACCTTTTTGATACCTTTTCGGTATTATAGGTGTACGACAAAAAAACAAGCTTATTATTTAAAATAAAAATAAAAAATTTCACAAAAAAGAAAGAGAGAAACAAAATGAAAAAACTTCTTGCACTTGTACTCGCTTCTGCAATGCTTTTTGCACTTGCTGCTTGCGGCAACACTCAGCCCCCCGTTGACGAGCCCGTAGAAACTACTACTGCGCCCGTAACCACCAAGGCTCCCGAAGAGCCCGTAAAGCCCGCAGTTACTTACACCCCTTACAGCGCATTGAATGAAATCTGGAACACCTTCCCTGGTGACGAAAAGCTCCCTGCTATGGGTCTTGACTATGTTACTCAGGATGCTCCCGGTGTTATAGATCTTACCACCGAAGACGGTCTTGCAGTTCTCGTAAACGTTTGTATGTTCCCCGAAGCAAATGCTAATCTCGTAAAGTCTGCTGCAGGTATCATGGATATGAGAATGCCCAGCGCGTTCTACTGCATGGCATATCAGTTCGAGGATGAGGCTACCGCAGACGCTATGGTTGAGCCTATAAAGAACGCAGTTCTCGGTGCTCACTTCATGTGCGGTCACCCCGAGGTTTTGGTTGTACTCAAGGCTCCCGGCAACGTAATTATGTCCTTCTTCGGATACAACGACGCTATTAACGTAATAGTTTCCGCAGCACAGGAAGGTATTTCCGGTCTTGAGATTGTTCTCAACCAGCCTCTCGTAGACTAATCGAATAACATATAATAAGTGCTGTCGCAAGACAGCACTTATTTAAAGTAAAGGATAAAACTAACTATGCTTTTTTCAAGTATTAGCTTTATTTATTATTTTCTCGCGGCGGTCCTTGCAATCTATTTTATAGTTCCCTTTAAATATAAAAACCTCGTGCTTTTAATTGCGAGCCTTGGCTTTTATTTTTACGGCGAGCCTATATACACGCTTCTTATGCTTGCGACGACCTTGTCGAGTTATATTCACGGCTTACTTATAGAGAAGTTCAGTGGCACAAAATGGGCGAAGGTCTTTCTTTGGTCGAGTGTCATAACGAGCATAGCCGTGCTCGGCTTCTTTAAGTACGCTGACTTCTTTATAGATAACGTAAACTCTATTTTTAAGAGCGGAATCTCGCTTTTGAAGATAGCGCTCCCTATCGGTATAAGCTTCTATACCTTCCAGACCTTAAGTTATACTATCGACGTATACAGAGGCGAGACGAAAGCGCAGAAGAGCTTTATTCGTCTTGCTACCTACGTTTCGCTCTTCCCTCAGCTTATAGCAGGTCCTATCGTACGATACACTACGGTAGAAGAAGAGCTTTCAGAGAGAACTCACTCCTTTGAAAACTTCTCTTACGGCGCGACGAGGTTTATTATAGGTCTTTCTAAAAAGGTGCTTCTGGCAGACACACTGGGTGTGCTTGCGACAAGCTTAAAGGGTGGTAATGAAGTATCCGTCCTCGGCTTATGGTTCTACGCCATCGCTATCTCGTTACAGCTCTATTTCGACTTCTCGGGATATTCGGATATGGCGATAGGCCTTGGACGAATCTTCGGCTTCCACTTCCTCGAAAACTTTAATTATCCCTTTATTTCAAAGAGTATAGCAGAATTCTGGAGAAGATGGCATATGTCGCTCGGAACTTGGTTCCGCGACTACGTATATATCCCTCTCGGCGGTAACAGGGTCTCTAATCTTCGCTGGCTGTTCAATACGCTGGTCGTATGGTTCCTTACCGGCTTTTGGCACGGCGCAGACTGGACCTTTATCGTCTGGGGATTGTTCTTCGCATTCTTCCTTATGCTTGAGAAATTCGCGCTCAAAAAATTCTTTGAGCGTATACCGAAGGTATTCTCGCATATTTACGTATTGTTCCTCATTCTTATCAGCTTCGTTATCTTTAACGGAAACGGTATGTCGGGTGCTATTGCGGATATCGGCAATATGTTCGGATTTGGTGCGCTTCCCTTCATTACGAAGGAGACCGCTTACTATGTTTCGGGCTACGCTATCGTACTCGCGCTCGCTATAATAGGCGCAACACCTTTGGTAAAGAATACTGTACTCCGTATTAAAGCTACCGAAAAGGGCGAGCGTATAATAAACGTATTAGAGCCTATATTCGTCTCTGTAATGCTTTTGATAGTTACAGCTTATTTCGTTGACGGCTCGTTCAGTGCATTCCTCTACTTCAGATTCTAAGGCGAAAGGAGAAAAATATGAACAATAAGAAAAAGAATATTGTGACGACTATCGTATTCGTTACCTTGATTGCATTTTTTACTATAAGCTGTATTATCTCCGCCTTTAATCCGAAGACCTACTCTCCTGTGGAAAAGCGTCCTATGGCGCAGTTCCCCACCGACTTCACAATAGAAGAGCTCCTTAACAACAAGCCGATTGTAAATCCTATAACGGGTGTTGTAACAGAGTCCCCTATTGCGAGATTTGAGGACTTCACGGTAGACCAGTTCCCTTATAGACAATTTTTCAGATATATAAAGGCTCATTTCGCTATGGACCTTTTGGGACTTCGCGAAAATAACGGCTATATTGTCGAAAATGGATATATAGGTCAGATAACGACGAGCTTCGACGAAAAGTCGCTCGACTATTCTATCGGACGCCTCAAGATGATATACGAGACCTTTTTGAAGGACAACGGCGGTAATAAGTATCTCTGCATAATCCCCGACAAGAGCTACCATTTCTCAAAAGAATACGGTTATCCCTCGGCAGATTATGACGCGCTTTTAGAGAAGGTCACCACCGCGCTTCCCGATATGAAGTATATCGACATTTTCGATACTCTTTCGCTTTCCGACTACTACAAGACCGACTGGCACTGGAATCAGGTTAAGATTCTTGATACGCTTGAGCTTATCGGTAAGGAAATAGGCTTCCACGACCGTCTTTCCTATGATTACAAAGAAGAGGTTATGGGCGACTACCGTGGCGGATACTACGATGCGAGCGCGCTCTACCCCACCTCTGAAAAGCTCTCATATCTCACAAACAAGATTTTGAAGAATTGCACGGTGCTTGAGGGTGGCAAAAGCTACGGCTTATACAATCCCGAATTGTTTGAAAGCTACGTACAGTACGACTTCTTCCTCTCGGAGGGAAACGGCGGTTGGCGAAGCATTCAGAAGATAGATAACCCGCAGGCAAAAACCGATGATGAGATAATCATCTTCCGTGATTCCTTCGGCTCTGCTATAATTCCTCTTATCGCAGAGGCGTATAAGACGGTATACGTAGTAGACATTCGTTCCGTCCCCCCTGTTCTTCTCGGTGCAAACCTTGATTTTGAGGGCAAGGACGTTCTCTTCCTGTTCAGCACTACCGTATTGAATACAAGAGACTTTAAATAATTTAAAAAAGGATGTTCAGAAGAACATCCTTTTTTGTTTTAATGATGATGGTGATGATGATGATGATGGTGGTGATGATGCGAGTGTGAGTGGTCGCTTGTTTTTACCTCGCAGTCCTTTTCTTCACACGCTTCGGTTGGTAGCTCTACCTCTACTGTTGCGTGAGAGATGCCGTGCTCGGCAAGCTCTTCCTTTATTTCTTTCTTTACCTCTGCTATTTCTCCGTCTATGACGGCGTGAAGCGTGGCTAAATTGTTATAGCCGTCCATACTCCAGACGTGAAAATGATGTATATCAGAGACACCCTCAATAGAACTTAAATGCTCCTTTAATTCGTCGAGGTTTATATCGTGAGGTGTTTTTCCGAGGAATATATCAAGCACGAGCTTAAGGCTCTTTAAAGCGTTTACAGCGATAAATACCGAAAGGGCAATAGAAAGTACCGCGTCTATAAAATAGAGGTCGGTAAAGCGCATAACGACAGCTCCTATAAGCACGATAGCCCAACCGAGAACGTCCTCTAACATATGTAGATTTATCGCCCTCTGATTTATAGACGAGCCACCGGAGGTGAAATAAGCCGCGAGAAAGTTCGTCACAAAGCCGATGACGGCTATTATTATCATTCCGTCGTAATTTATCGGTACGGGGTTTATCAAGCGAATTATAGCGTTATAGAGGCACAGAAACGAGCCACAAAGCAAAACTACCGACTGAATAACGCCACCAAGCACCGAATATCTACGATAACCGTAGGTGTATTTTTTATCGGGCTTTTTCTTACTTATCTTTTCAAAGAAAAAGGATATGCCTATACTCATAGCGTCGCCGAGGTCGTGAATAGAGTCGGAAATTATAGCGACGCTCGAGGTAAACACTCCCCCAAAAAATTCAATTATAGAAAATAACAGATTAAGACAAAAAGCTATCAAAATTCTTTTATCGGATTTCATAATACCTCCAAGAAGGGCTAAGTGCCCTTCCTTTTTATTATAGCACCGAGATAATATTTTTGCAACCGAAAATACAAAAAAGCACTACCAAATAGTAATGCTTCTTTGTGGTGCGTGAAATGTCGCGCGTTAGGAAAAGGCTCTAAACGAGCCTTTTTAGCGCGAAGAACGAAAGCTATGCTTTCGTTCTGTCCCGTTTCGACCACCCTAAGAAGTGTCCTATAAATGCAAAAAAGCACTATCCGAAGATAATGCTTCTTTGTGGTGCGTGAAATGTCGCGCGTTAGGAAAAGGCTCTAAACGAGCCTTTTTAGCGCGAAGAACGAAAGCTATG
>JAZOOB010000115.1:0-7569 GCA_045654845.1 Eubacteriales bacterium
CATCTCCAAGATCTCTCACGACAGAGTAGAAAATCCGAAGGACGTTCTCTCTATCGGTCAGGAAGTTGACGTTAAGATCACCGAGATCGACGACGAAAACCGCAAGCTCAGCCTTTCCATGAAGGCTCTCATCGAGGACACCAAGAGAATTGAAGAAATGGCTCGTAGAGAAGCAGAAAAGGCAGAAAGACTCGCTGCAAAGAAAGCAGAAGAGGAAGAACAGGCGAAGTTGGAAGCAGAAATGGCTCCCTACATCGTTAAGGTTATCGACTAGTTTTCAGATGAAGAAAAGGCGCGATTCATATCGCGCCTTTTTAATTTGTAAAAATAAAAACCGCAGAGATTATCTGCGGTTTTTTAATTATTCGTATATGGGATACTTTTCGCAAAGGGCGATGACTTCGCTCGTTACTCTTTCCTTATTTCCTTCAAAGTCGGTAGCGATATCGCGGAGCCACTTCGCTATCATCTTCATTTCCTCTTCCTTAAAGCCTCTCGTGGTAACGGCAGGTGTGCCGACACGGATACCGCTTGTGATAAAGGGGCTTTGGGGATCGTCGGGGATAGCGTTCTTATTTACGGTGATATGCACCTCGTCAAGCTTCTTTTCGAAGTCCTTACCCGTAATGCCGAAGGGGCGAAGGTCGATGAGGCTCAGGTGGTTATCGGTACCGCCCGAAACTACGCGGAAGCCTTCTTCGATAAGCGCTTCGCTAAGCGCCTTCGAGTTCTTCACTACCTGCTTCTGATATTCCTTGAATTCATCGGTAAGCGCCTCGCCAAATGCGACTGCCTTCGCCGAGATTATGTGCATAAGAGGCCCGCCCTGTGTACCGGGGAAAATCGCCTTATCTATCTGCTTCGCAAGGGATTCGCGACAAAGGATAAGTCCGCCTCTCGGACCGCGAAGAGTCTTATGAGTAGTCGTGGTAACTACGTCTGCATAAGGTACGGGGTTAGGATGAAGTCCTGCGGCAACAAGACCTGCAATATGCGCCATATCCACCATAAAGTACGCGCCAACTTCGTCGGCAATTTCTCTTATCTTGGCGAAATCGATAGTTCTCGAATATGCGCTCGCGCCTGCGATAATCATCTTGGGCTTGCTTTCAAGTGCAATCTTACGCATTTCATCGTAATCGAGCACTTCGGTTTCCTTATCCACACCGTAGGGCACGATATTGAAGTACTTACCCGAAATATTTACGGGTGAGCCGTGCGAAAGGTGTCCGCCGTGTGCGAGGTTAAGTCCCATAACGGTGTCGCCACATTCAAGAAGCGCGAAAAATACCGCGAGGTTTGCCGACGCGCCACTGTGGGGCTGCACGTTTGCGTGCTCTGCGCCAAAGAGCTTCTTCGCTCTCTCGATAGCTATATTCTCTACTACGTCTACGCGCTCGCATCCACCGTAGTATCTTTTACCGGGGTAGCCCTCTGCATACTTATTGGTGAGCACCGAGCCCATAGCGAGAAGCACGCCCTTGGAAACGATATTTTCAGAGGCAATAAGCTCTATATTGTGCTTCTGTCTATCAAGCTCTGCAATAGAGGCCTCGTATATTTCCTTATCATAATTCTGCAATTCGTCAAAAAAATTCATTTTGCACCTCCGATTTTTTCGTACGATTTATGATACCATAAAACGAGGAAAAAGTCAATATATTCCCTTCTATTTGAAATCACAATCGAGAAAAACCGCTTGTTTAACTAAAATCTGTTTACAAAGCAAAAAAAGTGTGATATACTCTTAATATCCGCTTGTAGCTCAGCTGGATAGAGTACCGGATTCCGATTCCGATGGTCGCAGGTTCGACTCCTGTCAAGCGGGCCAAAAAAAAGACCTTCTTTCGAAGGTCTTTTTTTGTTTTTGAATTTATCTGTTGTAGCCGGGGAGCTTGATTACGTCGAGGACGTTTATCGGCATACCCGAAGCTATCGACTTGTTAGCGCAGATACCCGTAAGAATACTCATACTACCGTCAATGTAGGAAGCCGCTCTCTTGTAGATATCCTCGGGGGGATTCTCAAGGAAGAGGTCGTCAAGAAGAATAGCGTCGCCGCCGCCGTGTCCGCCCTCTGCTTCAGGAATCGGAACCTCGTATGCGTCACCAAACATAGGATATACGGTAAGTCTCTTACCCTTTACAACGCCCTCTTTTGCAGAGTCGCCCTGTCCGTTTACGTATACACTTTCAATAACCTCAAGCTCTGCGCGGCCCTTCGTGCCCGTAATAGATACGCGGAAGCCCTCCCAAGGAGAGTAAGCGTTAAGCGAGTAAGAAAGCTGTGCGCCATTCTTATACTGAACCAATACGTTCATAGTATCTTCAATGCTGATGTTGTCACCGAATACGCTCTGGTCACGAATATATCCGTCGTCCTGCTCTGCATTAAGATACATCTTTTCCATAAGCCAGTTTCCGTCCATTACCAATGCAAATGGATCGCCCTTCGCATTCTCCTGTCCGTGAACTCTGGAATAGAACTTCGTAACTCCTCTTTCCTCTGCATTTTCGCGTCCGTAGAACTTAAGATCTCCGAGCGCGTAAACACGAACGGGATAAGTGCCGAGCCAGAAGTTAACAAGGTCAAAGTGGTGAGTAGCCTTATGTACCAAAAGACCGCCACTGTTTCTCTTATCTCTGTGCCATCTACGGAAGTAGTCAGCACCGTGAGAGGTGTTGAGCATCCACTCAAAGTGTACCTGAGTAACCTTACCTACCGCGTCGTCCATAATAACCTTGCGAAGAAGGGTGTTATGGGGTGCATAACGGTAGTTGAAGGTAACGCGAAGGCTTCTGCCCGTGCGCTGGATGCAGTCGATGATCTCCTGACACTTATCTGCATCGACGGTCATAGGCTTTTCCGAAATAACGTCACAGCCCATTTCCATAGCCTTTATAATATATCTGTGGTGGGTACGGTCGATAGAGGTAACGATAACGATATCGGGCTTCTGCTCCTCGATCATCTTCTCAAACTCATCTGCTCCGTAAACGGGAAAATCGCTCACAGGAAGGTTATTATCCTTCTGAAGCTTCTGCACGTGCCACTTAGCGAACTCTGCGCGAGTGCGGTTGATATCACAAAAACCAACGTACTCAGCAGTTTCATAATACTTCGTGGTGATATTCATGTAGAACATTCTTGATCTTCCGCCAAGACCAACCTGAACATACTTCTTTTTAGTACTCATAATTTTAACCCCTTAATATTTAGGTAATTTTTTTCGGGCTTTTACCCGATTACAATACTATTTTATCATAGAAATTCGGCAATTTATAGTAATTTAGTACCTAATAACGAAAATTATAGTACTATAATTCCATTTTTTCTATTGTCAATAAGGATAAATCGGATTATAATAAAATCATAATTGCAAAAGTGAGGTAGGCTAATGTCAAAGGCAAGCGGATTTCATATAGAGAAATACGAGTCGAGCGAATCAATGCACCAGCAGCACGCGCACTCGACCTATGAATTCTATTATTCAATAGGAATAGAGGGCACGAATACGGGCAGACGCGTCTGTCATATGGGAAGTCGCGAATGCGAGATTCTCCCCGGGGATATCATTATCATTCCACCGAATATGTTTCATCGCATGAGTGGAAACGGCGGTATAAGAATCAGATGCGACTTTACGAAGGACTTTATCACCGAGTATTTTTCTCGCGAGGTGTTCTCTGGCATTACCGAACTAAAGGACGTATGTCTTATTCGTCCAAACGACACGATAAAGAAATTCATTCACACTTCTCTTGAGTCTCTTGTAAAGGAATATGAAAAAAACGACGAAGACGACAGACATTTCGCCTGCCGACTCCTTTCTCTTCTTCTGTTTCTCTATTCGGCAAAGGACTCGCATATAAAAGTAGAATATACTGAAGAGAAATTCAGAGATATACTGAAATACATAGAAGAAAACTATTCACAGATCCTCGGCATAGAGGACATAACCGACGCGCTCAATATATCGAGAGGTACTCTTTTCCGCCTTTTCAAAAAGCATTTCAAGACCTCGCCTATGACATACCTTAATTCAGTAAAGATACAAAAGGCTTGCAAGCTTCTTGCAAACAGACAGATGAACGTAACCGAAATTGCGCTTAAATGCGGCTTCAATTCCTGCACGTATTTTGACAGAGTGTTCAAGGAGTCGACAAATACGACCCCTGCGCAATACAGAAAGCTTCTCTCCTCGCACTCACAGAAGCGTCTCGATTTCTTAATGGAATAAGGACATAATTTAAGGCAGAAGTTTTTTATCTTCTGCCTTTTCGTTTTTTAAACTATTATTTTGTCGTTTGATTTTCGAAGACGCAAAGGTTTCTTCTTATAGTTTCCCGCCCTCTCCAAGAGAAAGCGCGAGACGAAAATGCGTCTTCATCCATTTTGTCAAGTACGTCGAGTGTAAGCTCGTCTATTACGTCCTCGTAAAAGAAGCTGATAGGCGTTTTCAGTGTGTCCTTCTTTTTCGCTCGCTCGGTATACGGGCAAACGTTCTGACAAATATCACAGCCCCATACCGTATTATTTTCAAGCATAAGGGCGAGCTCTTCTCTTGTCAGCTCTCCCTTCTTCTGCGTTATTGCAGAAAGGCATTCGCTATCGTAATTTTCCAAGCATTTTGTCGGGCACGCCTTTTTGCACTTTTCACATTTTATACAGCTTTTTATTTCTTCTGCCTTAATATAACCCAAGTCTTTTGGTGATATATCGGTGAAAATCTCGCCTATAAAAACGAAGGAAGAATGCTTTTCGTTTATAAGAAGTCCGTTTTCTCCTATCACTCCGAGTCCGCATTTTGCCGCGAGATGCAGCTCGTGAGCGGGTGAATGGTCGGCAAAGCCGAGACACTTATTTTGGGGATAAGCGTCTGCAAAAAATTCGTAAAAGCGGGAAAAAAGCCCCTTCATATACAGGTGGTAATCCTTTGAAACTGCATATTTTGAAAGATTTTTCCCCTCTTTCGTGTAATACGGAACTAAGAAGCATATGGCGCTTTTCGCGTTAAAACCGTCTTTTTTCAAAAGATATTCCCTTTGTAGCCTGCATTCCTCTATGGGAAGCACTCCGAAAAACTCTATATTTTCACTTTTAAAAAATTCGCTTATTTGTCTTGTCATTTTTCTTTACCTCTTTTTTCATTATACTAAAAAAGCTGTCGAAACGCAAGGATTTTTTACATCAATACAAAAGCAATATTATTTTTCAAAGAACGCTCTCACACCTCATCCACCGCAAGCGGTCCCCCTTCCCCCACTGGGGAAGGCAGCAAGGATTTTTTTAGGTATGGTATTATATTTGTTTTCTCTTGACTTTATTGCAAAAAATGGTATAATAATTATATATAAACAAAAGCTATGCTTTTGTTTTTTAAGCGAAGAAATTCTTTTTTCGGGGGATTTATGGAAACTAAAAGAACGGCGGCGGTCGACCGTATAGAAGGCGAGTTTATCGTCTGCATCTGCGACGATAATTCTGAAGAGATAGTTTTAAAGAAAAACGACTTTCCCGATCTTTATGAAAGCGACGTAATAGAAATCACGTTTGAAAACAATATCCCCGTATCAGTCACAAAATCAGAAGAAGAAAGAAAAAGACGCCTTGCAGCGAACAAAGAACGGCTGAACCGTCTTTTTAACCGAAAAAAATAAGCTTTTAGGAGGCTATTATGCTACAAAACGGATTATTCGTCACTCTTTTCGGTGAAAATACCGACTCTGTCGGAGTATTCGCTATATATATCTCATCTCTTTTCCTTTCGTTCATTCTTTCCTACCTTTTGGGAAGCTTGAACAGTGCTATAATCGTATCCCGTGCAATGTATAACGAGGATATAAGAGACTACGGCAGTCATAATGCAGGTCTTACGAATATAATGCGCACGTACGGACAAAAGGCGGCTCTGTTTACGCTTATCGGTGACATACTTAAGGTGGGTGTGGCTGTTTTCTTCACGGGGCTTCTCTTCGGATTCTACTACAATAAGGGAATCTGCTGGAACGAATACTGCTATATAAGCGGATTTTTGTGTATGGTAGGTCATATCAAGCCTATATTCTATCGCTTCAAGGGTGGAAAGGGCGTGCTTTGCGCGGCTTCCCTTCTTCTCTTCCTTGCGCCTGCCGTATTTGGTGTTCTTATGCTTTTGTTCGTTTTGATCGTAGCTATGACGAAATATATCTCGCTCGGCTCTATCGTCTGCGCGGGTCTTATGCCCTTTGTAATTCAAGGGTATATGGAAATTATGGGCGGTGAGGGTAACTATCACCCCGTAATCACCGCTATATGTATATTTATCGCGGTAATAGTAATAGTCAGCCACAGAACCAACATCAAGCGTCTTTTGCGTGGCGAGGAAAACAAATTTCATTTTAACAAGGATAAAAAATGAGCATAAAAATACAGCTTACGAGCCTCATAAAAAAATCGGCTGACGCCGACGTAATAAAGAAAATAGTATTTTCAAAGCCTATCGGCAATACACCTATAAAGCAGGTCGCAAGGCTCTGCACGCTCAAAAACGGCAGATACCTCGCATTTGAGGCGACGCTTGAGGGTGGAAAGGTATCTCACAGTGCTATTCCGATAGCTGAGCTTGACACCACTCTGCCCCCCTATATTGAAGGCTACTCGCAAATCAATCTCATAACGACGGTAGGTCAGGCGGAATACAAGAGAAATAAAAAGGGAAACGAGGCTTTGCTCGGCGCGAGTGCTATTGAAAAGCAATTGATACTCCCCGTACGCAAAGAAAAAAAGATTATAAACGAAGGTCTCGACCACAAGAAAAACTATATTTTAAAGGGTGACGAGGACTTTTTAAAATACCTTGAGATAAGCGACAAAAACGGACGCGTCCACGACAAAAAGCAGGGCAAATTCCGTCAGATAAACCGTTTTCTTCTCCACATTGAAGACGTATATCCCCATCTTTCGCAAGATGGGGCGCTTACCGTTTACGACCTCTGCTGTGGAAAGAGCTATTTAAGCTTCGCGGTTTACTATTACTTCAAGTATATCAAAAAGCGCGACGTCTCTATGCTCTGCATAGACTTAAAGCGCGACGTAATAGAATATTGCTCGTCGGTCGCTGAGGCTGTAGGATTTTTGGGAATGAAATTCGTCTGCGACGACGTAAAGAATACGCCAAGGGATATAGTGCCCGATATGGTTATATCCCTGCACGCTTGCGACGTAGCGACAGACATAGTAATAAATCACGGGGCAAGTCTTCGTGCAAGGGTAATTCTTTCTACCCCCTGCTGTCACCACTATTTAAACGATAAAATAGACTGTGCGCCCTTAAAATTCGTTTCGGGCTACGGTCAGTTAAGAAACAAGCTCTGCGAGGCCCTTACCGACGCGCTTCGTCTTTTGCGCCTACGCGCGTTTGGCTACGACGTGACGGCAAAAGAGCTCACCGACCCCGACGATACTCCGAAAAACACGCTTTTATGCGCGATTTACGAAGATGGCTACAACGCTAATTCTAAAGAAGCAGAAAAAAGACAAAAGGATTACGAAGACGCGCTTTCATTCGTTTTGGGCGGGGATATTTCG
>JAZOOB010000116.1:0-7734 GCA_045654845.1 Eubacteriales bacterium
CTTCCTTTATGCCCCTATTGTCGTTATGATAGTCTTTTCCTTCAACTCGTCAAACAGCTTGGCAGTTATGGACGGACTCTCGCTTTTCTCGTATAAAGAGCTTTTCCGTAGTGAAGGGGTACTTAACGCACTGAAAAATACCCTTATTCTCGCTGTTTTGTCTGCAATCATAGCAACAGTAATAGGCACAGCGGCGGCCGTCGGCATCGACAAAATGAAAAGCCGCGGATTCAAGAACGTAGTGCTCGGTGTTTCGGACATTCCTATGATGAACCCCGATATAGTTACGGGTATTTCTATGGCGCTTCTTTTCGCCTTCGTTATGAATATGATAGGCAAAGAAAGCATTCTCGGCTTTGAGACGGTGCTTATCGCGCACATAACCTTTAACATTCCCTACGTAATCCTTTCGGTGCTCCCGAAGATACGTCAGATGGACAGGCATCTTCCCGAGGCAGCTATGGACCTCGGCTGTACCAAATTACAGTCCTTTTTCAAGGTAGAGCTTCCAAACATTATGCCCGGAATTTTCAGCGGCTTTATTATGGCCTTCACCCTTTCGCTCGACGACTTTATCATAAGCTATTTTACCGCAGAGGAATTCCAGACCTTGCCGATAGTTATCTACGGAATGACCAAGCGTACCGTAACCCCCGATATGTACGCGCTTTCCACCCTTATCTTCGGCACGGTGCTTGTTTTGCTTATACTTTCAAACGTAATGCAGGCGCGCGCTGACAAGAATAAGGCACGCGAAAAGGGCGCGCACGCTCGCCGTATATCCTTAAAGAGAAAGGGGCAGAAAGCATGAAAAAGATACTCACTTTTCTCCTTTTGATCTCGCTTCTTCTCTCTTCCTTGCTCCTGTTTTCGTCTTGTGGCAGCGAGGTAAGAAAGTTCTATATCTACAACTGGGGTGAATATATGCCTCTCGGTGACGAGGGTGGTGTAAACGTCCCGAAGGAATTTGAAGCATACTATAATGCGACCCACGAGGACAAAATAGAGGTAATTTATTCTATCTTTTCGAGCAACGAGGATATGTACGCCAAGCTCAAAAACGGAACGAGCAAGGTCGACCTCGTTATCCCCTCCGACTATATGGTGGCTCGCCTTATCACCGAGGGTATGCTCCAGAAGCTTGATTACACCAATATCCCGAACTATTCCTATATAGACGCGCAGTTTAAAAACACAGAGGGAAATGCGGACGGCCCGCACTACGACCCCACCTGTGAATATAGCGTACCCTACACCTACGGAACGGTCGGTCTTATCTACAACTCTACTATGGTAGACGAAGAGGACGTAGACACTTGGCGAGTTTTGTGGAACGAAAAATATACGGGCATGATACTGAACTTCAATAATAGCAGAGACGCTTTCGGTATCGCACAGTATATACTCAGCTACGAAACGGGACATAATACACAAGAGGACAACTACGTAAATACTGCGGACAAATCCCGTTGGGATGAGGCGCTCGCGCTTTTACAGTCTCAGCGCCCTTATATGCAGGCGTACGTAATGGACGAGGTCTATAACAAAATGGAAAGCGGTGCGGCGGCACTCGCTCCCTACTATGCAGGCGACTTCTACACCATGCAAGAGATAAACGAGGATCTCGCTTTCTCTCACCCGAAGGAAGGCTCAAACATTTTCGTCGACGCTATGTGCGTACCCGCATCGTCCAAAAACAGGGATATAGCAGAGGAATTTATAAACTTCGTGCTCGAGCCCGAATGGGCACTTGAAATCGCCGAATATATCTGCTATTCCTGCCCTAACACCGCGGTAACGACAAATGAAAATTACAGCTTCCTCGGTGACGAAATTCTCTATCCCGATACCGAAAATCTTACGTTTTTCTACTTTGAAAACCTCGATACCGAGACGCTTCGCTATTCAAACTCGCTTTGGGAAAAGCTGAAGGTAGAGAGCTCGTCGGGTACCGGAATCTACGTATTCGCATCTCTTATCGTACTCGGTTGTGTAGTTTTAGCCGCATTTCTGGCTATCAAAAAAAGAAAACTGAGGAAATATTATTAAAAAGGCTTGACAACTCAAAGCTTTTACTGTATAATAATTGGTGCGTTTGTACGGAATACAAGCACTTTTAATTCAGTATAATCAAAAACATATACTTCAAACACTAAGAAGGAGGTGCCAAAATGAAACGCACATATCAGCCTAAGAAGAGACAGAGAAAAGTAGAGCATGGCTTCAGAAAAAGAATGGCAACCGCTAACGGCAGAAAAGTTCTCAAGAGAAGACGCGCAAAGGGTAGAGCTCAGCTCACCTATTGATGTCACATAAAGTGACCCTACAAAACTCCGATACCTCACTTTTTGTGCATTATCGGAGTTTTTGCTTTATAGCGACAAAATCGGCAGGTGTATTATGAAATTCAAAGCAATCTGCGAAAATCACTTGTATTCCAAGGCGTATAATAAGGGAAAGAGGGCAGTAGGTCCTTATCTTGCAGTTCATATTCTCCCCGACTACGCCGCAGAAAGATTAAAAAAGGAAAATCCGCTTAAAATCCGTGTAAACCGCATTGGTCTGACAGTTTCTAAAAAATTGGGTAATGCCGTGACGCGCAATCGCGTAAAACGTATTCTTCGAGAAGGCTACCGCACTGTCATAACCGAAAACAAGCTCAAAACAGGCTTTCTTATCGTAATCGTTGCGAGAGAGAAGGCTGCCGGTGTAAAGACGCAGGATATAGCAAAGGAGCTTTATACCGCATTTAAAAAACTGAATATGCTTATAGAAAGTAACGAGAAATGAAGCATATTTGTATCGCGCTTATAAAAGCGTACAGAAAGTACGTCTCGCCCATAAAACCGCCCTGCTGCAGGTTCACTCCTACCTGCTCTGCCTATGCTCTTGAAGCATTTAGTAAACGTGGCTTTTTTGTTGGTTTATTTCTTACTCTGTGGCGAATTTTACGCTGTAACCCGTTTTCACGTGGTGGCTACGATCCCGTGCCCGAGAAAAAGAAAAAGACCAAAAATGCAGGAAATACGGCGAAAGACGAAAAATAAAGAGAGATTGGATTAAAAAATGAACAGTATCTTTGATATTATCAATATCCCGTTCGGATATTTTATGCGCTTCTGTAACAATATTACAGGAAACTACGCAATAGCGCTTTTGCTTTTCGCTCTGGCGGTAAAGATTATATTTATACCCCTCTCGATAAAGCAACAGAAAAATCAGATAAGAAACGCGCATCTTCGTCCCAAGATGATGGCGATAGAAAAGAAGTACGCGGGTAGAAACGACAAGGCTACTTTAAATAAGAAGCAGCAGGAAATTATGGACTTGCAGCAAAAAGAGGGCGCATCTCCTCTTTCGGGCTGTCTGCCTATGATAATTCAGCTTGTAGTAATTATGTCGCTTTACAGCATCATAAGACAGCCTCTTACCTACATTTGCGACTTCTCTGCCGACACCATAAAGGCATTGGCAGATGCGGCAGGCTTCGAAACTGCCAAGGGTAGCATAGACCAGATTTTGCTTATCTCCAAGATTAAGGAAATCGGCTTCGACGCTTTCGCTACGATAGAAGGCTTTAACGCTGAGCTCATCCCTCACTTCGAGATGTTCCGCGGTGTAGACCTTTCGGCGACACCTGACATATCCTCGCTTTCGAGCTTCGGCGCTTCTACTTGGCTTTTGCTTATCCCTGTTCTCGTTTTTGCTTCTCAGTTCTTCTCTATGAAGCTGACGAGAAAGTTGAACCCTGCAATGCAGGCATCGGGTGCGGCAAACGTAGAAATGTCCAACAAGATTATGGACGTCACTATGCCCCTTATGACTCTCTTCTTCGCATTCAATATGTCTGCGGCAATAGGTCTTTACTGGATATACCAGTCGCTTATAGGAATGGCTCAGTCGGTAATTTTGGCTAAGCTTATGCCCTTGCCTGTTTATACCGAAGAGGACCTTAGAAAAGCAGAAAAAGAAATGAAGGTTAAGCCTCAGAAGAATGCTGACAGACCTAAGGTGCGCTCGCTCCACCACATCGACGACGATGACGACGAGATAGCTCCTGCGCCCGCAAAGAAGCAGACAGAGGCAAAAAAGCCCGCTATGATTGAAAAGGCGGAATTGAAGGAAGATAAGGCTGAAGAAAAGACCGAGGCCGTAGAAGAAAACAAGACAGAAGAATAATAGAGGTTAAAATGAGAAAAGAAGTTATTGCATCAGGAAAAGACATTCAGTCGGCAATAGACAACGCGAAATTAGCGCTTGGCGTAAGCCCGATTGACGATATAGGCTACGAGGTAATCGACCTCGGAAGCAAGGGAATTTTCGGCATTATCGGCGCAAAGCCCACAAAGGTAAAGGCATATATCGAATTGCCCGACCCCACCCCCGAAAAGAGCCGCAGAAAAGACGGTGACAAACCCAAGAAGAACGACAACAAAAGCCACAGAAACAATAAGAATCAGAAAAACCGCAACCGCAGAAACGACACTGTTTCCGACGAGCTCCTTGAAAAGATAAAGAGCGAGCATAACGAGAATGCGCCCGCAAAGTCGGCTATCATTCCCGAAGCTGAGCTCACCTTTGAAAAGGTAGAGGTTAAGGAAGGTATCGACCTTTCCTACGATTTCGTAAACAAGCTTATTGAAAATCTCGGTATCAACGCGACAGCATCTCTCTTCTCCTCCAGCGACGGAACGAGAAGAATTACTATCGAAGGTGACGACGCGAGCATTCTTATAGGTCATCACGGTGACACGCTCGACGCTTTGCAGTATCTTTCCAACCTCGCAAGCGCAAAGAAAAACGCAGAGGGTGAAAAGAAGAACAGCCGCGTTACCATTGATATTGAAGGCTATCGCGCAAAGAGAGAGGAAACTCTCCGCGCACTCGCTCGCAAGAAGGCGGCACAGGCTATCAAGAATAACCGCAGCGTTATGCTTGAGCCCATGACTCCCTACGAAAGAAGAATTATTCACTCTGAAATTCAGAACATCGAGGGTGTTGCTACTAATTCTATCGGCTCGGATAACAACAGAAAGATAGTTATCTTTTTGACCGACAAGCAGAAAAAGAAGGACACCGAAGTCGATGAATAATCCGACAAAAACAATATCGGCAATCTCAACCCCGTCTGGCAAAGGCGGGGTTGCCCTTATAAGAACGACGGGCGCAGATGCCATTGAAATTATTTCAAAATGCTTTATCCCGAGAAGCAAAAAGCCCCTTTGCGAATACCCTTCCCGCACAGCGATATACGGGGATATAATTTTAGAGGGCGAAAAGATAGACGACGCTATCGCTATAATTTACAGAGCCCCTAACTCGTATACGGGCGAGGATACGGTGGAAATAACCTGTCACGGCGGTGTCCTCATAACGAAAACCGTGCTTGAAGCGATTTTGGCTTCCGGTGCAGTTCCCGCAGAGGCAGGCGAGTTTACGCGACGCGCCTTTATGTCGGGCAAGCTGAGTTTGACCGACGCAGAAGCGATAGGCTCTCTTTTAGAGGCGAAAACTCATTCACAGATACTACTCAACTCCTCTTCATCAAGAAACAAGCTGAGCGAAAAAATAAAGAAGCTGAGCGACGACCTCATTCTGCTTCTCTCCACTTTATATGCAAAAATAGATTTTCCCGAAGAGGATCTTGTGGACCTTTCATCGAGTGAAATTATAGAAAGGCTCGAATCCTCTCTTGAAAGTATAGGCAGATTAAGTGCGACGTACAGAACGGGACATGCGATAAACGAAGGAATTCCTACCGTAATATGCGGCCGTCCTAACGTAGGAAAGAGCACGCTTTATAACCTTCTCTGCCAAGGTGAATTCGCTATCGTCAGCGAATATGCCGGTACTACGAGAGACGTCCTTGAAAAGACCATCGCGCTTGGAAAGGTGACCTTGAACCTCACCGACACGGCAGGGATAAGAGAGACAGATGCGCCTGTCGAAAAGATAGGAATTTCTCTTTCTAAAAAGAAAATCGAGGAAAGTGAGCTTATATTCCTCGTACTCGACAATTCCTTGCCTCTTGATTTTGAGGACCTTTCGTTAATAGACGAGCTTTCCTCTTCAAAAACGCCCGTTATAGCTATAATAAACAAGTGCGACCTTGAAGCAAAAGCGGATTTGTCCATCCTTGAAGGCAAATTTAATTATATAGTGAAGATGAGCGCGAAAAACGGAAATTCCGACGAGCTTTCTTCTATCGTAGAAAAGCTCTTTACCGACGAAAAAATCTCGATAGGCAAGGAAGCTATCGTGTCGGGTGCAAGACAGTACGCGTCACTTTGTCGCGCAAAGGAATTCCTCAACTCCTCGCTTGAAGCCATAAAATGCGGACTTCCCTCCGACGTTTATTCCTCTGATATTGAGCTTGCTGTAAGCGCTCTTTCCGAGCTTGACGGCAGGTCGGTAAGCGAGGACATAGTGGCAGGAATCTTCAGTCACTTCTGCGTTGGAAAATAAAAAATCCGACGTTTCCGTCGGACCTTTTAATCATATTAAAGGAAAAATAATATAAACAAAAGTTTACATTATTTCTTTTTGGGAATTGTGAAGAATACGATGGCGACTACCGCTGCCGCGATTACTACGGCGAGCACTACGCCCCATATCGCAATTCCTCTGCCCTCTGCTTCATCTGTCATAGAGCTACTCGGCGCTCTTGTTGTCGTCGTGCTGCTTGTGACGGGCGAGCTTGTTACAGGCGAATTCGTGCTTGTTGTCGTATTACCGTTTGCGCCTTCAGGCGTCATTATATCACCTGTGCCGTTACCCATGCCGTTTCCGTTTTGGGTGTTATTACCACCGTTTTCGGGGAGCGTGACCTTAGGAAGCGTGATGTCGGGGGTGTCCCCCTCTATTATTCCGTCTTGGTCTGTAACTACTCCGTCACGCATAGAAGGCATCGCATATGTCGGCACTAAAAGACAAAAGCTCGTTATCGCAAAAAGCAATACGGCTAATATGACGTGTAATTTATTTCTTTTCATTTTTCTTCCTCTCGGAATGATTTATTTATGAGAAAAAATTCTCGGATTTGCAGGTCTTTAGATTCTTGCTTTTGCGTCGCTTTTCTGCCTGCAACTATATTATTTCACTCGGCAAAAAAATTAAACTTATTTTTTAATGGTTATTATGGAAACAAAAAGATTTCAAAAAAACGATAACGGATTTATTTGCGAAAATTGCAAAAAAGAGGTGCACCCTCTCGGATACAGCTCGCGTAATCACTGTCCTTTTTGCCTTTGCTCATTACACGTGGACGTTATGCCGGGCGATAGGGCGAACACCTGTCACGGCATTTTGCGACCCATAAAGGTGGAATTGAGCTCGAAAAAGGGCTACGTGATAGTCCACAAGTGCGATAAGTGTGGCGAAATCGTGCGAAACCGCGCGGCAAACGAAGCAAAGGACCAGCCCGACGATATTTCTCTGCTTATAAAGCTGAGCGTCGGTGAATATCGCTAAGGCTAACAAAAGACAGGCCAAGGCTGATTGGATTTTGAGCAGAAATTTTCGTTTGCGAACGAAGGCGTATTTTATACGTCGAGAGGAGTAAACGAAAATAGAACAAAAAATTAAATAAAATTGAGGAAATTCGTAGAATTTCAACCTTAGAAAAATCTTAAAATTACATACACGAAAAAACAGGACGGAAGCATTAAAACTTCCGTCCTATAATATTCTTTTTGTCCGGTTATGCCGAAAGGCAACAGCCTATTTGGTGGGATT
>JAZOOB010000117.1:0-8995 GCA_045654845.1 Eubacteriales bacterium
GAACTGCCGTAGCTTTCAGATTCTCAAAGGCGTTTTCTACGTTCATCGCATCCTCGAGCGAACAAGGGGCTCGCAAAATCGGGAAAAAGGCATCAATGCCGTTTTCATTACACGCCGTCGCGTCTGCCTTTACCGCACCTGGAAAGGCGATGGCTTTATTATCATACTTTTTCGCCACCTTAGCTACGCCTATCGGGGCTTTTCCCATGACGCTTTGAGAATCAAGTCTTCCCTCACCTGTGATAACGAGGTCGGCAGTCTTGACCTTTTCCTCAAGCCCTGTTTCTTCAATGACGAGCGAGATGCCCGACTTCATTTTTGCGTTCAAATAAGAAAGAAGAGCGAAGCCAAGACCTCCTGCCGCGCCCGCGCCCTTCGCGTTTTCGTCGGCATTCGGGAAAATCTTTTTTGTATTGCGCGCATATTCTCTCATATCCGCGTCCATTTTTTCTATCATTTCGGGTGTCCCTCCCTTTTGCGGGGCGAAGATATGAGAACAGCCGTTTTCTCCGCAGAGGGGATTTTCTACGTCGCAAGCAACCGTGAATTCACAAGAAAGAAGCTCGGGCAAAGCGTTTTCCTTCGATATACTGTCAAGCGACGCCAAGCCGATAGCTCCGCGCGGAATCTCACTTCCCTCTTTATCCAAAAAGGAAAGGCCGAGTGCTTGTAGCATTCCGACACCACCGTCGTTCGTCGCGCTTCCGCCTATACCGACAATAAACTTACGACATCCCTTTTCTATTGCGTTCTTTATTATCTCTCCGACACCGTAAGTGGTGGTATACAAGGGGTTTCTCTTTTTCTCATAGACAAGCGTTATACCTGCCGCCTGCGCCATTTCTATAATTGCGGTCTGCTTCTCTTCAATTATGCCGTATTTCGCCTTGACCTTATCTCCGAGAGGTCCGCATACGAAAAGCTCTTCAGTCTTACCACCGTTTGCGAAAACTATCGCGTCAAGCGTACCCTCACCACCATCTGCCAAGGGTGAAACTATCGCCTCTGCCGAAGGATAAACCTCCTTTAATGCAGAAGAAACTGCCCTTCCCGACTCGAAGGTAGAAAGAGAGCCTTTAAAAGAATCTATTGCAACAACTACTTTCATTTTGATGAACCTTATTTTTATAAGAATTATATTTCATACCCGCGACTGATCATAAAGCTTGTCGCTTTTTTTCCGTCGAAGTCGCGAGGTAATATTTTGTTCTTTGAGCATTCAGATGCCGAATAGCCTGCCGCCTCCCCTGTCGCTGCCATATTTCCCATTACTCTATATGACGCGTGCGGGTAGAAGTCTCCCGATATACAGCGACCTGCAAGCAAGAGGTTTTTACAGCCCAAGGGGATAAGCGCGCGATACGGTATATGGTAAGGCTTCGTTCTATATCCACGTTTGCAATCGTCGGTATCATCGTTTTTGAGCTTGTGTACGTCGACGCCAAAGGTAACAAGACAAACGGCATCGTCGAAGCGCTTGCCCGAAAGGATATCTTCATCTGTCAGACGGTATTCACCGTATATACGACGGCCTTCGCGTATTCCAATGTGAGAGCTTGTAAATACCGTATAGAGATTTTCGTAGCCTTCTATTTTCTTATGAGCCTCTATTGTTTCAAATGCCTCTCGTCTACCCTCGAATACAGCGCGCGAAAGCGACTCGATATCGTCGGGCATAACGTCATACTGAAAATTCATTCCCATATCCCACGTGGAATGCGAGGGCAATTTCACAACTGTGGCAACTCCACCCGTAATATTTACTCCGTGTTCTTTAAGCATATCCGAATATGCTCTCTTATCCTCTGCCGTCTCTGTCGTGCGCTGGGATTCAGGCATTCCGACGGCACATACACCTATACTCGTAGGTGAAGGACGACCTTCGTGTGGGTCTCCGCAATCCCACTTACAGCCTGCAAGAGCGGCAATAGAGCCGTTACCCGTCGCGTCAATATATACGTCTGCCGAAAGCGAATAGTTTCCACATTCGGTTACGACAAGTAGCGCCTTTATATCCTCGCCATCCATTTCCAAGTCAGCCGCCTGACTATGAAAAAGGACTGTAACGCCTGCTTCGGCGCATATCTTATCGAAGAAATACTTACAACCCTCGGTATCTATCATTTGCCCGTTCAAGCGCTTTCCGTCCTTGTCAAAAAGAGGTCCGCGTCTTGGCGAGGTCATATTATGCTCGTTAAGAAAGGAATATAGCTCCTTTACAATTCCGCCCTTATTATCCGCGTCAAGAATGAGTGGCATAAAACCCTCGGTCATAGTTCCGCCAAGGCTTCCACCACGCTCGACCAAAACGGTTTTTGCTCCGTTACGCGCCGCAGATACCGCCGCACATACGCCGGCAATTCCACCACCCAAAACGGCAACGTCAAATCTTCCAAAATCCTTTGCTTTAACAGTAAACATTGTATTTCCTTTCTTTAAGGCAATTTGTAATTTTGGGACACCTACTGGTTTACAATCGAATAATGTCCTTTAATGCCATCAGTCTTTTTTAATATGAATCTATTGATAAATCTGCCAGCTTATTTTCTGGCATAATCATCACATCGACTTAAGTATAGCATAAATCTGAAAGAAAAGCAATAATGAAATCCTGCTTTGCAGGATGAAATCCAAACAAGCTTGGATGAAATCTTCAGCCTGCGGCTTCAGATGAAATCAAACCCGCCCACCCGCCGACGAGGCGGATTTCATCCCACCGAGGTGGGATTTCATCGTGAATACGATTTAACCCACCTGAAATGGTGGATTTAGTTAAAAAAGACTCATAATTGGATACAATTATGAGTCTTTTTTCTGGTGGAGGCGAGGGGAATCGAACCCCTGTCCGAAAACCTCTTGATATGACCTTCTCCGAGTGCAGTCAATCCTTTAAATTCCCTTTTCTATACGCCGATTGACAGGCTTATAGAAAAAGTAGCTTTTTGGTGCGTGAGCAGGTCAAAAGCAAAACCCTGCTGCACGTTCACTGCTAACTTGACGCCAGACACAAACCGCAGTACTTTTGTGAATGACGGGCTGTCTTATGACAGCGTCAGCTGCTTACGCAGCCAATGCAACTTTATTGTTTGCGTTTAATTTTAATTTGGAACTTTTAAAGAGGTGTCCCACCTCTACTCGCTTATCATACCTCAAAATCCCCCTCGAAACCTTTACGCCCCCATATTAATCATATTTCTGATTTTTCATCGTACGGGAAATTTCTCTTTTTGAATCTCTTTCTGCCATATCGTCGCGCTTATCGTAAAGCTTCTTACCACGGCAAAGACCTATTTCCATCTTTACGTTTGAGCCCGAAAAATAAAGTGAAAGAGGAATGAGAGTGTAGCCCTTCTGCGCGACAAGTCCCAAAAGCTTCATAATCTCTTTTTTGTGCATCAAAAGCTTTTTATCACGAAGGGGCTCTCTATTGAATATATTTCCCTTCTCATAAGGACTTATATGCACGCCACAGGCAAATATCTCCCCGTCACGAATCATACAAAAGGAATCCTTCAAATTGACTGCGCCTAAGCGAAGCGACTTTACTTCCGTACCGTAGAGGGCAATACCCGCCTCGTAGGTCTCGTCAACAAAAAAGTCATGGCGCGCTTTTCTATTCACAGTAATTATCTTGCCGTTACTATTTTTTTCCGACATATAAAGGCTCCTTTCATAAAAATCATACCTATTATACAACAAAAAGTTCAAAAAAGCAATCCTCAATGCCACTTTTTTTGATTTTACCTGAATTCAATAATTTTTTCTTTTTCTTATAAAATTATAATAATTTGCGAAAAAAAGGAAATGCTATAAAAGACCGAAGGTCAAAAAACAAGAAAGGAATAAAATTATGGCAATTACAAGCAAGGAACTCGGCGCACTTTCCGACCTTTTGGAAAGCGAGAAGATTCTTATTTCCAAATTTAATTTCTATGCGTCACAGACAAGCGACACCGAATTACAGGAAAAGTATCAGCAGATAGCGAGAACTCACGAAAATCACTTGAACTCGCTCTACAAGCAATTGAAGTAAGGGGAAATAAAATGAACTGTGAATTTAACTTTGGCGAAAAGGAAAGACTCACCGACACTATAACGAGTCAGAAAATGATATGCTCTACCTACGACACCTTTGCAAACGAGTGTGTTTGCGAAGAGCTTATGAATACAATGCTCACCATCCTTGACGACGAGCATAAGATTCAGCACGCGCTATTCAAGGAAATGCAAAACCGCGGTTGGTACACACCCGAAAATGCAGAACAAAACAAAATCGAACAAGAGAAAAACAAGTATTCAAGCGAATGTGCCGCTTGCGCTATCAACTAAAAAGACAAGAGAATCCTATTTGGATTCTCTTTTTTTCTGCCTTGTTTTAATTCGTGTATTTTCTCATTTTTCAAAGATGCTTTCGAGAATTTCGAGCATTTTAAATTTCAAGACGTACTTTGTATCGTCGGTTTTGGTTATCAACTTATACTGCTCTGGGGTGAGTCCTACGGGTACAGAATCGTCCTGTCCTACGGTGTCACCGTACGCGGTGGTAAGGCAGAGGGGCGGAAAGAGTACACACCACCAGTTCTTCCCCTCGCCTGCGCCTATGACAACCCGAAGCGAAAGATAATTCCCTGCGGGAAAGCTCGCGTTTTCATATACTCGCGTAGGATAATATTCCATATCGAAAAAGCATTGAACCGAATATGAATACCCTTCATCCTTTATAACCTGCTCGGATGTAGATTTTATATCATTTAGTAAAAGCTCTACCTTTTCACTCGCCTCTTCTATATTTTCGGTTTTTGAAAGCTCTTCTCCATATTTTTTGAGAATTTCATCTCTTATCTTTAATTTCAGCGCTTGGTCACAGTCCTCGTTTGAATTAGCGAGAACGTGAAGTCGTATTACGCTATCATAGAGCTTTTCTTCACCCGAGACAGGCATAGCACAAAGAAAAAGCGCGCAAAGCAAAATGCAAATAATGTAAGTAAGTGTTTTTTTCATATTTATCTCCTTTTCAAAGTAACACACAAATTATGCGCGTTTTAAAGGAAAAATATTCATTTCGGGCAAAAAATAAAGGGCAGATACGAAATCTGCCCTTTTAACATTTTTCAATTATACCATTTTCTCCTGCATCTTGCAGCCACCGAGGATATGGAAATGAAGGTGCTTTACCGTCTGGCAGGCATCGTCTCCGCAATTGGAAATCACGCGATAGCCATTAGTAAGTCCTGCTTTTGCCGCAATCTCGGGAATCTTTTCAAATATCTTCTTTACAAGCTCGCTATTTTCAGAATTCACTCCGTCAAGCGAAGGAATGTGGCTTTTGGGGATAACCAAAACGTGCGTAGGTGCTTGAGGATTTATATCGTTGAAGGCGAGAATATATTCGTCCTCATAAACCTTACTTGAAGGAATCTTTCCCTCTGCTATCATACAAAAAATGCAATCCATAGTTCTATCTCCTTTATATAATTAAAATTAAACTACCTTATAGCCTTCTGCCACTATTGCAGAAGTGATTATCTCGTCCGAGACTTCTTTTGTAAGTGTAACTACCACTATTCCCTTTTCGTGACTCGGCTCGGCAAGAGAAACTCCGTCAATTGCTTCAAGCGCTTTTTTTACGTGGGCTTCACAATGCATGCACATCATGCCCTCTACTCTAAATTCTTTTTTCATTTTTTCATTCCTTTCGGTCGTTGTATGTTCTTTTCTGCCTTGATTTATCTTCGGTTTTATTTTGATTAAATTAAGTCTCAGTGCGTTTGATACTACGCATACACTCGACAGGCTCATCGCCATAGCGGCGAACATAGGACTTAACTGCCACCCATTTACATATATCCAAGCGCCTGCGGCAAGCGGTATTCCTATTACGTTATATAGAAACGCCCAGAACAAGTTTTCCTTTATATTTCTCAAGGTAGCAGAGGAAAGGCGCAAAGCTGCAACAAAGTCAAAGAGTGAGCTTTTCACCAAGACGACGTCGGCAGAATCTATCGCTACGTCAGCACCTGCACCTATAGCGACTCCTACGTCTGCACGGACAAGCGCGGGAGCGTCGTTTATTCCGTCACCCACCATAGCGACAGGTCCTTCATTTTGAAGTGACGCTATCGCGTTATCCTTTTCATTTGGTAATACGTTTGCGACTATCCTATCGATTCCTACGCTTTTTCCTATTGCGCGTGCGGTTTTCTCATTATCGCCCGTCAACATAACGACAGACAATCCCAGTTTTGCGAGAGTAGATACTGCTTCTCTGCTATCCTCTCTTATCTCATCGGCGACAGCAATAATTCCTATAAGCTCGCCACCAAAAGCAAAGAGCATAGGTGTTTTTCCGTCATTTGCAAGGCTTATGACCGTATTTTCCACCGCTTCGGTAATCACAATCTTTTCTTTTATAAAGTCAATTTTACCGCCGTATAATTCTTTTCCATCATAAATTGCAGAAAGTCCGTTTCCTGCGATGCTCTTAAAATCCGAAATCTCGTTTGGCAAGACGGCATTTTCTTCCGCCTTTTTCAAAATGGCATTCGCAAGCGGATGCTCACTCTTATTTTCAAGAGACGCAGAGAGTGTCAAAAGCTCCCTTTCGGTCATACCGTCAAAGGTAATTATATCGGTAACTACGGGTGTACCCTTTGTGATAGTACCCGTTTTGTCGAGCGCTACTATCTTGACCTTTGCCAAAGATTCAAGCGCTGATGCATTTTTAAATAGAATTCCATTTCGCGCTCCCACTCCGCTCGCTACCATTATGGAAACAGGGGTGGCTATTCCAAGAGCACAGGGGCAGCTTATTACCAAAACAGAGATTCCTCTCTGCAATGCTATTCCAATGGTTTCCTGCCCGAAAATAAGCCACGAAATCGTGCTTATAAGAGCAATTATAATAACTGTGGGAACGAATATTCCCGACACCTTATCAGCTATTTTTGCAATAGGCGGCTTCGTCGCAGAAGCGTTGCTTACCATTTTTATTATCTCTGAAATGGTGCTATCCTCGTGCAGCTTTGTCGCTCTGCATTTAAGAAATCCGGACTGATTAAGAGTAGCTCCGTACACGCTTGAGCCTATATGCTTATCGACGGGAATGCTCTCACCCGTAAGCACCGACTCATTTACCGCGCTATCGCCCTCGACGACTACACCGTCAAGTGAAATACTCTCGCCAGGTCTTACGACGAAAATATCGCCTACCTTTACGTTTTCTACCTTTACTATCTCTTCTCTTCCGTCTATTATGACGCTTGCCGTCTTTGGCGAAAGATCCATAAGACCTTTTATAGCATTCAGCGTTTTGTTTTTCGAATACCCCTCAAGCATTTTTCCAAGGGTGATAATAACCAAAACCATAGCCGAGGACTCAAAATAAAGTCCGCAAAGAAGCGAGGTCGCTCCCTCTGCATTGCCAAGCTTCGCTACACTATATATATCGAAAAGAAGCCATATACTGTAAATAAATCCCGAAATAGAGCCAAGAGACACCAAGGTATCCATATTCGGCGCGCCTTTTATGAGTCCCAAAAATCCGTTTATAAAGAATTTTCTGTTTATAATCATAATGAAAACGCACAAAACGAATTGGCAAAGCGCGATTCTTATCGCGTTTCCCTCAAAAAAGGCAGGAAGCGGGAAGCTCCACATATTGTGTCCCATAGAAATATACGTAAGCAGAAAAAGAAGGATAAAGGAAAGCACGAGACGCCGTTTTACAGGGCTCGCGGTCTTAACCTTTTCATTTTCTTCCATTTGAGCTGTGGCTTTAACACTCGCTTGATAGCCCGCCTTTTTTATAGCTTGTATTACCTCCCTATCGGTAACCCTGCCTTCAAGTGAAAGTGTACCCGTAAGAAGATTGACAGAGCAGGAATCGACGTCCTTTAAAGCGGACACCGTCCTTTCTACCTTCGCGCTACACGCAGAGCAGCTCATTCCGGTAACTGTAAACTGTCGCATTTATACCTCATAATTATACTTTTACATTTTAAAAAGCAAAAAATATGCCATATAGATTATAACACCTTTTGAATTTTTAGTCAATAAAGACGAAAAAAATTAAATGTATAAAGACGGTAAGAATTACAGAAATTTTTTTAACAAAAGGGGGTATATTTTGTCAAAAAGACTTGAAAATTGTTTTTCTTTGTGATACAATGAATTATCAACAAAATGTCAATAAAAATGTTTCCAATATAAATTCGATTTTAATGGGCCGAATGTTTCTACCGCACTCCCAAAAAGCTGCGACTATTGGTGCTTTTCTTGGTCTATTTATATCGTTTTTTAGAGGAAACAGGCAGAGGTCTGTTTTCTTTTTTATTTATTTTGATGTTTAAGCACAAGCTTTACATAAATATTTTAAAACGCCGAAAAGGCAAAGGAGAACAAAAATGAAGAAAATTCTTTCTCTCGCACTCGCTGTTCTCATGCTTATCACCTGCGTTTCCGTTTTCGCTTCTTGCGGCAACGACGCTGATGAACTTAAGGGCATGAGCGAATCACCCCTTCCGATTTCCGAGCTCAAGGTTGACTTTGAACTCCCTGAGGACTTCAAGATCGGTTTCATCTGCTTGCACGATGAATCCTCCACCTATGACCTCAACTTCATCAACGCAGTTCTTAGATATCAGGAAGCTCTCGGTCTTACGAACGAGCAGGTTATCATTAAGAGAGACATTGATGAAACCGAAGAATGCTATGAAGCAGCTGTTGACCTCGTAGGTCAGGGATGCAAAATCATCTTTGCTAACTCTTTCGGCCATCAGGGATATATGCTTCAGGCAGCTAAGGACTTCCCTGAAGTACAGTTCTGCCACGCTACTGGCGACAATGCAGCCGGTGCAGCTCTTGACAACTACCACAACGCATTTGCTTCTATCTACCAGGGTCGTTACCTCGCAGGTATCGCTGCAGGTCTTAAGATCAACGAGATGATCGAGGCCGGCACCATCACTGCTGAGCAGGCTAAGATCGGTTACGTTGG
>JAZOOB010000118.1:0-18486 GCA_045654845.1 Eubacteriales bacterium
ATGGTAGGATCTCTGCCAAGCTCCTGTACCAGCTCTCTCGTAGCTCTTGATACTTTATGAATAGTTTCAACCATATGTACGGGAATACGGATAGTTCTCGCCTGATCGGCTATCGCTCTCGTTATCGCCTGTCTTATCCACCAAGTAGGGTAGGGAGAAAATTTATATCCCTTGCGGTAATCAAATTTTTCTACTGCCTTCATAAGACCGAGGTTGCCCTCTTGGATAAGGTCGAGCAGATACATGCCCTTTCCCGTATGCTTTTTCGCGATACTTACTACCAAACGAAGATTGGCGTTTATAAGCTCGCTTTTTGCCGCTTTATTTCCAAGCTCTATCTGCTGTGCAAGATAAAGCTCTCTTTCTGCAGAAACAAGCGGAATGCTACCTATTTCCTTCAAGTACATTCTTATCGGGTCGTCTATCGGCAAGCCTTCCGAAATAAGAAGTTTTTTGATTTTTTCGGGGTCGTCGAAGAGCTCTGAATCCTGCTCAACTTCGCTTTCCCAATCCTTGAACTCTTCGTTGTCTAAATTTATATCAACGTCGCTTTCAGAATCGAGTGCCGCATAGTTCTTTCCAAGTTGCTCAATATCGAAGCTTAAATCCTCGAGTGCTCTTGCAATTCCGCTTCCCATAATTGAGCTTTCAGCCTTCGTCTGATTCATAAGCTCGTCGGCATAAATTATATCTTTTTCTTCTGAACTCATTTTCTTTTTATTTCCTTTTTATTTTGAAATAATCAGTCTCTCTGTAAAAGCTTTGCACGTGTAGGATGTCTTAATTTTCTCAGTGCCTTCGCCTCTATCTGACGAATGCGCTCGCGGGTTATATCAAACTGCTTTCCCACTTCTTCAAGTGTGTGAGGCCTTCCGTCCTCAAGACCGAAGCGGAGCTTCAAAACCTGCTCTTCACGAGGAGTGAGCGTGTGCAAAACGGCACAAAGCTGTTCTCTCATAAATGCCGCACTTGCCGCTTCCTCGGGTGCAAGAGTCTCGGTATCCTCCACAAAATCTCCAAGGTGGCTGTCCTCTTCTTCACCTATCGGTGTTTCGAGAGAAACAGGGTCTTGTGCTATTTTCATAATTTCTCGCACGCGCTCGGGCGGAAGCTCAAGGCTTGTTGCAATTTCGTCTATTGTAGGCTCTCTGCCGTATTCCTGAAGGAGCTGACGTGCAGCTCTTGAAACACGGTGAATGGTCTCTACCATGTGGACGGGAATACGGATAGTTCTCGCCTGATCGGCTATCGCTCTCGTTATAGCCTGTCTTATCCACCAGGTAGCGTAGGTAGAAAATTTATATCCCTTGCGGTAATCAAATTTTTCTACTGCCTTCATAAGACCGAGGTTGCCCTCCTGAATCAAATCAAGGAAGAACATGCCCTTGCCTACGTGGCGCTTGGCGATACTTACTACAAGACGAAGGTTCGCTTCAATAAGCTCGTTTTTCGCCGCTTTATTACCCAAGGCTACCTGCTCTGCGAGATACATTTCTCTTTCTGATGAAAGCAGCGGAATTTTACCTATTTCTTTAAGGTACATTCTTACAGGGTCGTCGGGTGCAATTCCCTCTGAAGACAATATTTTTTCCATCTTCTGAGGATTCTTGAACAAATCAAGGCTCTGCTCTAATTCAGAGTTCTGATCATTCATAAAGTCGGGCGAATCAATGCCGTTTGCATCAAGGGTATCGCCCATGTCCTCAAGCTGTTCAATATCGTAATCGATATCCTCAAGCGCTTTCATTATATCGCTGTCGGAAGTCACTCCGTCGCCCGAGGTTCTGTCAATAAGGTCGTTTACGTCTACTATCTTTCTTTCGTCTAAATTCATACGTTATCCTCGCTTTTCGTGGGATTTTTCATTTGCTCCATCGCTCTTTTTCTGTTTATCAGCTCGCTTATGTCCTCTAATGTGCTGACGCTTTCTTCGGATTTCTTATCGTCGACGGAATCTTTAAGTGTCTTTACGATATCCAAAAATACGTTTACACCGTTATTTTGCAAGGACATACGGGAAACCTTCATTTTGGTTATACGTCCGACCTCTTCAGGTGTAAATATCTCATCTAATCTTTTGTCGTCGTAAAAACCGTTGTCGGTGTTGTCCTTGATAAAGGTGAAAACTCTCTTGCCAAAGGCTGTAAAAAAGTCGTTTTCGCTTAACAGGCTCGAATCTTCAAAAGCTTTTTTTCTGCATTCGGGATAAAGCATAAGCATTCCGAGTGCCGCTTCCTCGCTTCTCGCAAGTGAAGGTGCTCTGACAAAATCGGGATTCACTCTATCCATATAGCCTGCGGCTGATTGATGTACTTTTTGCTTTTCTTTTTGCTTTGTGGCTTTTTTGATTCTTGCTACGTTTCGTTCTACGTCACTCTTTATGCTCTTTTCGTCAATTTCAAGCTTCTTGGAAAGCTCTTTTATGTATATTTCTCGTTCTGCCGAGGAATATACCTGCGAAATTATAAGACAAAGCTCTGCGCAAGCCACTATTTTTTCCTGTGGAATAGAAATATCATGCTTTGATAAAACCTTTTCCATATTGAAGTCAAACTTAGTTCTGCTCTCTGTGAGAATAGAACGGAAGGATTCGACTCCAAACGTTTTTATGTATTCGTCAGGGTCTTTTGCACCGGACATTTTAAGAACTTTTACCTCAAGTCCTACGCCTTCAAGCAGAGCCATAGCTTTTGTAGCCGCCTTCTGTCCTGCTTCGTCACTGTCGTAGGAAATGATGACCTTTTTAGTATATCGACTCATAAGGCGCGCTTGCTCGGGGGTAATAGCCGTACCGAGCGTAGCTACCGCATTAGGTATTCCCGCCGCGTGAAGAGCGATTACGTCCATATAGCCCTCGCAAAGAATGAGTGTCTCTGCACAATGGTGTCTTGCATAATTCAATGCAAAGAGATTTTTACTCTTCTTAAAAACGGGAGTATCCGACGAGTTCTTATATTTTGGAAGACTGTCGTCCATAACTCTTCCGCCAAAAGCAATTACGTTTCCTGCGGGATCAATTATAGGAAACATTACCCTATTTCTGAAGGAAGAGAAAATCGAATTATTCTTGTCGCTTCTCGTCGCTAAAAAACCAAGTGTAAGCTCTTCTTCGGTATAGCCTTTCGATTTCATATAATTTATAAAACCGAAGCCACTTGGCGCATAGCCAAGTCCAAAATGCTTTATTATAGCACCTGAAAGGCGGCGCTTTTTAGTAAGATATTCGAGCGCCTGTCTTGCACCTTCATTATTTTCATACAAACTCGCATGAAAAAACTTGGCAGCATCCTTATTCATAGCCAAAAGCTTTGAACGGTCATAGCGCCTTTCATTTTCATCTTCTGTTCTTGTAACGGTGATTCCTACTCTTTTTGCAAGGAATTCCACCGCATCCTCAAAGTCAAGATTCTCAGCCCTTTTTACAAAGGTTATAGCATTGCCACCTGCACCGCATCCAAAGCAATAAAAGCTGTTATCGGAAGGATATACGGTAAAGGATGGCGAGCGCTCGCTGTGAAATGGGCAAAGTCCTCTCATAAGAGACCCTGCTCTTTGTAGTGAAACGTACGAGGAAACTAAAGAGTCGATATCGGTCCTGTTTATTATTTCATCAATAACGGCTCTATCTATCATGTATTTCCCCCTTGCCACGTTTCAGGAACAAAGATATTCTTATATACCTGTATTGCATATCTGTCGGTCATACCCGAAATATAGTCGCAAACGCATCTACCTATGCCATCTCTTTCAATATTGTTAAAATAGAGTTTAGGCATTTTTTCGGGATTTTCCTTGAAATACTGGAAAAGGCTCACCAAAAGGTCCTGAGCTTTATCTTCTTCTCCTTTTGCAACAGGATGCGTATATACGTTTTTAAACAAAAACGCTCTGAGCTCATTCGTAGCTTCGCTTATATCCGAGGTCATAGAGATTTTGTCGGTGTCAGTGCTGGCCAAAATTACAGAAGAAACCATAGTGTTTATTCTTTCACTATGACCTCTACCAAGAGTTTTTAAGATCTCTTTCGGAATATCGTCGAGTGAAAGAATTTCTGCACGGCACGCGTCGTCTATATCGTGGTTAATATAGGCTATTCTATCAGCATATTTTACAATAACACCCTCAAGAGTAGACGCCAGATGTGAGCCCGTGTGATTAACTATTCCGTCACGAACCTCAAAGGTGAGGTTTAGTCCGTTTCCGTCCTTTTCAAGAACGTCAACCACTCGCAAGCTCTGCTCATAATGACTAAAGTTTTCGTCAAAGCAGCGTCTCATAGCTACCTCGCCTGCGTGACCGAAGGGCGTGTGTCCCAAATCGTGTCCAAGCGCTGCCGCCTCGCTTAAATCCTCATTCAAACGAAGAGCTCTTGCGATAATTCTCGCAATCTGGGTAACCTCCAAGGTATGAGTCATTCTCGTTCTGTAATGCTCGTCCAAGGGTGAAAAGAACACCTGCGTTTTGTGCATCAGACGGCGAAAGGATTTCGAATGAATTATCTTATCTCTGTCGCGCTGAAATTCGGTACGGATGCTGCAGGGCGTGTAAGGATGAAGCCTTCCCTGTGTTTTTGACGTGGGAAAGGCATAAGGGGATAACAATACTTCTTCTCTTTCCAAAAAGCGTTTAGAAATATTTTCCACGTGTTTTCCCTCCTTATTATTAATTAATACATAACTAATATACGATTATTTTTTATAAAATACTTTATTTTTTGCAAAAAAACTTGAAAAAATTTGGTTTTTTTAGGATAATGCGTCGAATTCTTTTCTTAAAAGTGAAATTTCAGCTCTGCCCGCCGATAATTCCGTCAGCTCCTTCTGGAATTTTTCGGATTCCAATTCGGGTACGGCTACAAGAAAATCTACGTTGTCCGAAAAGTTTATTTCGCTCATTCTATAGCAAAGAGTGTCTATTTTGAACTTTATTTTGCTATATTCTGAATATTCGCAAGTGATTTTAAAAATATCGTGCATTTTGAGCGTGATGATTTCCGCGTCCAAAAGAGCTAATTTTGCAGCTTCTGTATAAGCGTGCACGAGTCCGCCAGTGCCAAGCAGAATGCCGCCAAAATAACGGGTTACTACGATAGCGACGTCTGTGCAATCCGACTTTCTTATAACGTCTAAAACAGGCATTCCCGCAGTTCCTTGCGGCTCTCCGTCGTCACTATATCTCATAGTAGAATTATCTCGCGTCACATAAGCATAGACGTTATGTCTTGCGTCGGGATATTCACCTTTGATTTTCTTTACAAAATCAATTCCTTCGCTTTCGTTCTTTATTGGAAGAGCGTTTCCTATAAATATAGATTTCCTATCCTCGAAGGTTGAAGACCCTGCGTGCTTTACGGTAGTGTATTCAAGCATTTTGTCCCTCCTTGCAGGATACTATAAACTCCTCGTAGCTATGAGGAATATTTTCCTTAAAAGTAGCGAGCAGTGATATTCCGTCGTCCTTGTATTCAAGATTCTCTACTGTTGCAATATTATACAAACTATTCAAAAGAGCTGACTTATTATATGGCAGAAGCAATTCTACCGATTTTTGCCCTTCTTTTATTGTCTTTTCTATAAGAGAAAGAAGCTCGTCTATGCCCTCGCCGCTTTTAGCTGAAATATACACAGAGTTTTCTTTTTTCGGCTTTGGCGCATCACTCTTATCACATTTGTTATACACGTAAATTGTGGGCTTACCTGCGGCATTCAAGTCCATAAGAAGTCCTTGTGTCACCTTCAAATGCTCTTCGTGTGAGGGGTCCGAATGGTCGATAACTATCATAAGTATATCTGCATACGACGCCTCGTCCAAGGTGGATTTAAAGGCTTTTATCAAGTGGTGAGGCAGATTTCTTATAAGCCCTACGGTATCGGTGAGCAATACAGTCTCGCCCTCGGGAAGCGTCAATCTTCTCGTAGTGGGGTCGAGAGTAGCAAAAAGCTTGTCCTCGCTTAAAACTCCTGCGTCGGTAAGGAAATTAAGAAGAGTAGACTTCCCTGCGTTTGTGTAGCCTACGATGGCGATTTTAGCCATTCTGCTTCTATCTCTTGCGCTTCTCATAACCATTCTGTTTTTTTCCATTTCGGCTATCTGCGCTTCAATAGACGCTATTCTTCTATGAACGTGTCGACGGTCGGTCTCAAGCTTCGATTCACCGGGACCTCTCGTACCTATTCTACCTTCCTGACGCGAAAGCTCAGTTCCCTTACCTATTAAGCGTGGAATAGTATACTTAAGCTGCGCCAGCTCTACTTGCATTTTTCCTTCACCGCTGACCGCATGAAGCGCAAAAATGTCGAGAATAAGCATAGTTCTGTCTATTACTCTGACCTTTGTATCGTCCTCCAGATTTCTTATCTGTGCAGGAGAAAGTTCAAAATCAAATACTATCAGCTCAATGGAATTGGCTTCACAAATATCCGAGATTTCCTTGACCTTGCCGCTACCTATACAGGTTCTTGCGTCAAAGGAATCCTTTATCTGTATAACCTTCGCAAAGGCACGTCCACCTGCGGTTTCTAAAAGGCGCTCAAGCTCAGAAAGGCTCTCTTCACATTCGGGTACTTCCGACGAGTTTTTTGCTATACCTACAAGAATAGCGCTTTGCGAAACGTTCTGTTCTTTCATAATTTTCCCCTTTGTGTAGAAAAAAGGCGTGAGAGATTTTTCTCACGCCAACTTCTATAAAATTACTTACCGCTTGCTGCAAGACGCTTCTTGAACTTATCAACGCGTCCGCCTGCGTCTACGAATTTCTGCTTACCTGTGTAGAAAGGATGGCACTTGGAGCATATATCAACAGACATATCACCCTTCGCAGAACGTGTAACTACGGTTTCACCACAAGCACATCTGATTGTTGCTTCTTTATATTCGGGATGAATTCCAGCTTTCATTTTTACACCTCTTAACATCTAAATTATTTTTACGGCTTATTATATCATAACTTTTTTTAATTTGCAATACCTTTTTTCATTTTTTTATGAAAATTTATACTTTTTCCGCTATTTCGAGCCTTAATTGCTCCATTATCTTCTTTTCTAAGCGTGAAATGTATGACTGAGATATACCGAGCATATCGGCTACCTCCTTTTGCGTCCTCTCTCTTCCTCCATTTAATCCAAAGCGCAGCTCTATAATAAGTCTTTCTCTGTCGTCAAGCCCTGCGACAGAATTTCGAACTATTCTTCTCTCCTCGTCCTCTTCTATACGGCGGCATACGACGTCAGCGTCACTTCCCAAGACGTCGGAAAGTAGTAGCTCGTTTCCATCCCAGTCAACGTTTAGAGGCTCATCGATAGAAATTTCCCGCCTTTGAGAATTGTTTTTTCTTATGAACATTAATATCTCGTTTTCAATACAACGAGAAGCATAGGTGGCGAGCTTTATGTTTTTGTCGGTCTGGAAGGTGTTAATTGCCTTCATAAGACCGACGGTGCCTATTGAAATCAGCTCCTCGATTCCTATGCCTGTATTATCAAATTTTTTCGCAATATACACGACCAAGCGAAGATTGTGTTCTACCAAGAGGTTTTTAGCTTCGTCGCTTTCGCTCATATTTTTAAGCGCTATTGCTTCTTCTTCATGAGTAAGAGGGGGTGGCAATACGTCCGGACCGTTTATGTAAAACAGACCGTTCTGCCTCTTTCTAAGTCTCAATTTTTCTAATATTCTTTTGAAAAACGAAAGAATTTTCTTAAAAAATTCAACTATAAACATATCCTCACCTCAAAAATATTATATAAAGTATTATCACACAAAAAGTGACTCGGGTATTATCGCATCGTAGCCCGAAAGATTTTCTTCTCCATCTGTAAGAATACCAAGGATGGCGTCTACCGTATAATTAGATAGCTTCCCCTTTTTTATGGTCTCTATTTCTATTTTGTCGGGCTTATATCCTAATATAATTTTATTACTCCCTACGCCTCTGACGGGAATGAGCTTTACCTTCATCGCCTCATCTGTCGGCAGATTTTTTATTCCGTCTATTCCCTTTTGCAGCTCACAAAAAAGCGACTCCGATATAATAGGCTTTATGCTTTTTAACGTCACAACTATAACCTTTTTTGCGCTTATTGGGTCTATTAAAAGGTTCCCGCTATCAATTAAAGCCTCTATTTTCCTTCTTCTGCCTTTAATTTCAATTTGCGCCTTACAAGAACGCTCCGACATTTCGCGCGAAAAAATTCTTGTAAAAAGCATAATTAAGAATGAGCAGAGGACGGCAAGCAACAAAAACAGATACACCTTTCTCTGTCCTTCTGTATCTTCGCGCAAAAAATCAGAGGAATCAAACAAGGAATTCAGAATATTGTAAAAACCACTTATAAGACCGCCAAGCAGAAATGACACGAAGTAGAATACTGCCCAAAGCCTTAAAAATCTTGTTCCTTTCGCTTCCTTTCCATAAGCAACGTAGCATAACAAAAGTGAAACCGCAATTCCTATAAAGAAACCAAATACACGCTTTCCCTCAAATATTACGGAAGAAACGGCATATAATCCACCGAGAAGCGCAGAAAATATCAAGCTTTTCTGTTTTTTTCTTAAATGTAAAAAAGCTCCGCTTATATAAAGCGAAAGAAAGTCCATACAAAAATTTATTAAAAACAAAACGTCTATGTAAACTATCTGCATTTTGCACCGTCCTTTTAATACAATTATACGGCCCTCAACTTAAAAAATATGTCTTGTTTAGTAAAAAAATTATTATTTTAAAGAAAAAAGAGCGATGATTTCATCGCTCTTGATTTTTAAATAAAAATAGCATCTTATTTTGTCAGCTTTTCAATTTTATCTGCCGCAAGGTCAAGATAGCTATTTGCAGAAAGCTCGATTTCTCCTCTGTCACAAAGCTTTGCAAGCGAGGAATCGATAGGAAGCTTTGCAAGTACGTCTACGCCGTAAGTTTTTGCAAGCTCGTCTATATTGCTATCTCCGTATATTCTGGTCTCTTCTCCACAGCAGGGGCACTTAAAATAGCTGTAATTCTCCACAAGACCTAATACGTTTATATTCATAAGCTCTGCCATCTTCATAGCCTTTTCCACAATAAGCGAAACAAGGTCCTGAGGGCTGCTTACGACTATTATACCATCGACGGGAAGCGACTGAAACACTGTAAGCGGTACGTCGCCCGTTCCGGGAGGCATATCGACAAACATGTAGTCTACCTCGTCCCACACTACGTCGGTCCAGAATTGCTTTACTGTACCTGCTATAACAGGTCCGCGCCATACAACAGGCTTTTTTTCGTCATCTACCAAAAGATTCAGTGACATGACCTCAATGCCCGTCCTTGTCTTAGGCGGGAACATTCCAAGCTCGTTTCCTTCCACACAGCCTGCTTTAAGACCAAATGCCTTAGGAATCGAGGGGCCGGTTATATCTGCGTCCAAGATAGCGGTCTTATATCCGCGTCTTGCCATAGTGACGGCAAGCAAAGAGGTGACGAGTGATTTTCCAACACCGCCTTTTCCACTCACAATACCGATTACGTGCTTTACGTTGCTCGCGCTATTCTGAGGCTCTATAAGCGACTGCTTGTCTCTTGACGGACAGTTAGCGGAACAGGTACTGCAATTATGAGTACATTCATTTGCCATGATAAAATCTCCTATATTACTACTTATTTTTTGTCATTTTGTTATAGAAAAGCAAAAATACTATTGTAAGTAAAAGCGATACGAATAATATTTTTACGTCCGAAATAACGCTCAAAAGATTTCCAAAGGGTGAAAACATAGAAACGAGTGTAATAAAAGTCAAAGTGCCGAACAAATATGCCAAAAGCTTCTCGGAAAATCTGACCTTCAATACAAACAACATATAAAGAGACGGCAATAAAAGCTGCGAATAGAAAGCAAGAGATGCCGCCATCTGCGCCGTATTTTCAAAATTGAACAATTTTGTAGCCGTCGCCACAAACAAAACCATCAAGGGTAAAAGCAAAAATGAAAGTATACTTTTTAGATTAAAGCCTGCCTTTGCATTAGGTATTGTACCTTTGACCTTTGAAAAATCCTCGTTTGTCAAGACAAAAAGCGATAAAGCGTCTATTACGAACGTAAAAATTGTTGCCTGCAAGGGTGATATAATGCTTCCCTTAAAAAAGAGAGAAAGGAACAAAAGACTGATTCTTGAAATTGAAAGGAAAGAAAGGAAGCGAGATATAATAGTCACTCTTTCATTTATCGCGTACGAAGATGAGACAAGGTGAAAAAGGTTGGAAACCGAATCAAAAAGAAGGATCTCATTTTCGGTCTTTTCTTCACGTATCTCCTCTGCAAATTTCAAGCTGAGTAGACCGTCCGAATTCTGCTTTGAAATATATGCTGTTTTTATATTGTTTTTCGAAACTACTTTGATGATTCCGTCTATCTGCCTCTGGGTTGGGTTAAGAAAAACGTTATATGAAGAAAGCGCGCTTTTTATCGTATCTTCATCTTCGCCAACCGTTTTGCAATCAAGATAAGACGTTTTTTTCAAATACTTGCTTTTAGACATAAAAAGATTCAGCTCTTCTTTTATGCCATTATGAATTATAATGGGCTCAATACCCTTTTCCTCACATAACGAAAAGAGTTCTTCGCTTTCGGGTGAAAGTCCCTTTGAGTATCCGACAAAGCCTAAAAATGAAAGCCTTTTATGCGCTAAATGCGTACTATCGAGAGAAAAATCCTCTTTTGCACCCAAGGCATATGCCTCAATTTCAAGCCCTAATGCAGAAAGTCTGCCTGCCGCATCAATAATAGCACTCTTAGACGCTTCATCAAGCTGACTGCCCTTTTCATTATAGGAAGCAGAAATACATCTTTTAAGTATTGAAAACAAGTCGCCCTTTACCACTGACAAATGCTCGTTTTCTGCATTTTTAAAGACGAAGGTATCAAACGGAAAATCCTCTGACTTCAATCTATACGAGGTAAGTGGATATTTAGGTATAAATTTATCCGAAAAGAATTCTTTTAAGCTAAGAGCCTTGCTCTTGTCTGCGCTATCTATTGAAAGAATTCCGTTTTCTACCGAGAATAGCGCATTTTTGAAATTCGCCACTCTTCTGTCATTTGTATCAAAGCCTTCCTTTGATATAGTCGAGCCACCGGTATAGAAGGCAATCGGCGTAGGGGTATCGTTATTAAAAAACAAATCGGAATTTATAACTATGCAATCAAGCTCGGTAAGCTTGGAAACAGAATTCGCATTCTTTATGTGAAAGGATTTTGTTTTTTTCGAAGAAAAGAATAAACTCCTATATAAAAAAGCATAAATTCCCATAAAAAAGCAAGGCAGAATTCCATTTGCAATTATTATGCCCGCAAAAAAGCTCTCGAATGCGACGTCGCTTTTTTTGCTCGTGATCATAAGAACAAGAGACACGATAGCAGTCGCTATATATGATAATATAGCCACGCCATCAGCCAATCTCGGTCCACGTGAGATCGCGCTTTTTGAAAAGTATTCAGCAAAGTCGCTTGCCTTTTCGTTTTTCTGCGCGCAGGTCCTTATATCGACCAAAGCACAGGTACAGCTTCCCTTTTTTACTTTCGCGCCACTTTTTAATATCTTACCGTAATCAAGCTCCTCGTCAAGCTCCAAGCCGTCATCCGAAATAAGAAGCGCATCGAATGGGACGCATTCACCCTCAAAAAGCTTTATTACGTCGCCTACGACGAGAGAATCAGCGAAAAGACGCTTTTCCTTTCCTTCTCTTATTGTAAGAATTTTCGGCAAGAAAATCGCTTGACTTTTTTCTACTTGGCTCTGAACGTTCAAATATTCAAGCGCGAATATAACTAAAAATGCGAGCGAAATGATAGAGATAATTACTGATTCCAGAGTGGAAATCACAAAAAATGACACAAAAAGAGAAAGCAAAAGAGCTATTAAGGAAAAGCTGAAAAGATTTTTTTCAAGAGTCGATATATGAGAAGAATATTTGTAGGAAAAAGAATTCTTGCCCAAGCGTTTTCTTCTGTAAGCGACCGCTTTTTTAGATAGACCTGAATTGAAGTCTGTCGACAAAAGCTCTTCGGCTTCCTTTCTTGATAAGCTACTCCATTCTATTGCCATAATAACTCCGTCAGTGAGAAGAAACGGTGATACTACCGTTAGACATCTTTATACTGATTTCCTTTATATTTGAGGTGTAGTTGCCTATTAATTCATTTGCGAGCTTATCTTCTATATTCTTTTCTATGAAGCGGCGCATATTACGCGCTCCGTACTTTTCTGAAAACGACTCCTTCGCTATGAAAGAAAGCACCTTATCTGAATATGAGAGCTTTATTCCCTTCTTTAACAGCGCAGACGAAAGCTGACCCATCATAATCTTTGCAATTCGCACAAAGCCCTCTTCGGTGAGAGGATTGAAGGTTATTATTTCGTCAATTCTGTTTATAAATTCAGGGCGCAAGAAGCTTTGAAGCGCACGCTCGGTCTTGTCCTTTGAAAGCTTGCTTGCAGATTCGGAAAATCCCGAAATAGCATTTCCCTTTTCGGAGCCTGCATTTGTCGTCATTATTATAATGCAGTTTTCAAAATTGACCTTTCTGCCCGATGCATCGGTCAGCTTGCCTTCGTCAAGCACCTGCAAAAGAATATTCAAAACATCGTGATGAGCTTTTTCAATTTCGTCGAAAAGGATTACCGAATAAGGGTTTCTTCTGATCTTTTCGGTGAGCTGTCCCGCTTCGTCGTATCCGACGTATCCGGGAGGCGCACCGATTATCTTGGAAACAGAATGTTTTTCCATATACTCGGACATATCAAGACGAATGAGAGCGTCGGGTCTATTAAACATATTTTCAGAAAGCACCTTTACAAGCTCGGTCTTTCCTACGCCTGTGGGACCTGCGAAAATAAACGAGGTGGGGGCTTGACGATAAGATACACCCGCGCGTTTTCTCTTGATAGCGGAAACGACGGCATCTACCGCCTCGTCCTGTCCTACAATACGCTCACGTATTTTCTCTTTAAGATTATTTAATTTTTCGAATTCGTTTACGTTTATAGCCGAGGCAGGCACACCCGTCCAAATTTCAATTACGTCAGCCAAATCGTTTGAACTCAAGGATATATTGTCACATACCTTTGCAAGCTCTTCTTTTCTTTTTTCGAGATTTATTTCGCTTACCTTGATATCTGCCAATCTTTTATATTTTTCCTCGTTTTTAGCGGTGTCCTCGCTGTCTGCAATAGCTTCTACCTCTGCCTTTTCCTGTGACAAAGCGAGAAGTCTCTTTTCTACGTCCTTCTTTTCGTTAATTTCAGGGGTAGACAAAGAGAGGTGAGATGCCGCCTCGTCGAGCAAGTCTATCGCCTTGTCGGGCAGAAATCTGTCCGTAATATAACGCTCGGAAAGTAAAACTGCGTCGGAAATTACACTCTCGGGGATAGTTATCGAATGGAAATCCTCGTAATATTTCTTGATACCTGAAAGCATCTCTATACTTTCGTCTATCGTAGGCTCGTTTACAATAATCGGCTGAAATCTTCTTTCAAGCGCACTGTCCTTTTCGATAAACTTTCTATATTCCTTCAAGGTAGTAGCGCCTATTACCTGAATTTCGCCTCTTGAAAGCGCCGGCTTTAAAATGTTAGCCGCGTTCATGCTACCCTCAGAGTCTCCTGCGCTCACGATTTTATGGACCTCGTCGATGACTAAAATTATATTTTTCGCCGCTTTTACCTCGGAAATAAGTCCTAAAACGCGTGACTCAAACTGTCCTCTGAACTGTGTTCCTGCAACGAGTGCGGTAAGGTCAACGAGATAGACCTCTGCATTCTTCAACTTATAAGGAACGTCACCCGAAGCGATCTTCAAAGCGAGAGCCTCTGCTATTGCGGTCTTTCCTACACCGGGCTCGCCTATTAAGCAGGGATTGTTCTTTTGTCTGCGGCAAAGAATCTGGATAACTCTGTCAAGCTCGCGGGTTCTTCCGACGATGTTGTCGATTTTACCTTCAATTGCCTTTTCGGTGAGGTTCTGACAATAGGTCTTTAAGAACTTCTTTTCTTGTGACTTGTTACCCTTTTCCTTTTTATCCTCTCCAGAGTTTGCGCCTCTCTTTTCAAACGCCTGCATTCTGAAGTCCTGAAAGAGCTTGGGTATATCTATTGCGGGCGCGCCGCCGTCTTCTCCTTCATCGTCGCTCTCCGTAGCTTCAGGAAGATTGCCGAGCATATTTTCCATATCCTCGGACATCTTATCGAAATCGTCCTCGCTTATACCCATTTTCGAGAGTATATCGTTTACGGGCTTTATACCAAGCTCACGGGCACACTTCAAGCATAAGCCCTCGTTTACTGTCTGATTGTTTTCAAGTCTTGTAATAAAAACCACAGCTACACGCTTGTGGCATCTGGCACACATTTGCATAATAAAAATCTTTCTTAATTAAAAAATAATGATATTGGGTTAAAGGCGGTCAACACCTTAAGTATTACGGTAGATTCCCTTTCAAATCCTAATAAAAAGTCAGGGGCGGAAAGTCGTATTGCTTCTATAAGATAAACGGCACAGCTTGAAAACAGCCATACGTTTAATACGGTACATATGAGCCCGAAAAGCAGACCCAAGGTGGAATTCAACTGCTTTATTCCGGGGATATGCCTGAAAATAGAATCCAATACGAAAGCTAAAATTCTAAGTATAATAAAGCTTCCTATAAGAAGTACAGAAAACGCTATTATCGTGGAAAGCGCATTTGCAATAACGGCAGCACTCGATTCACAGAATCTGCTTACCGTGTCAGCGCCAGAAGCTATAGCCTCACTTGCTATTTTCTCAATATCGTATCCTACGAGGTTGAGAATGTTCTTTAAGGCATCGGGTACGCCTGATACGAGCTTTTCCGGTGTGAGAGTATCTAAAGCACCGCCCAAGTGAGTATCAAGCGCGACACTTATCTTTTCCTCTATCGGTCCGTGAAAATATTTCTCGCTAAGAAATGCGCTTAACGGCTTATTGAATGCATAAGCGACAATGAGAGCAATAATTCCTGCGCAGGTCTTCAGAACCGATTTTATAAATCCGCGCTTAGCGCCTATGATAGCGCCAATGGCGATTATTGCGATTATCAACAGATCTACTATCAAATTAATCATAAAATCCTCCTGAAAATTAATCGAAGCTTACAACAAAGGAAAAATCATCAGAAACGAGAATAGAAGATTTTTCGTTTATAGCAAAAATACGTTTTACAAGAGCGTCTGACGTGAAAGGCTGGCTTTCCTTCTTTTTGCCTTTTATTCTGATTATATCTTCCTTGGTTTTTATGAACAGGCTATCACGGTAAAAGGATAGTCCATCTATCTTATCAATATCCGTATCGTCGTATATAACCTTCCCTTTGGCGTCAATGATAGAAAGATAACTTTTATCTATTGATTTTTCAGATGAAAAGGCGAGTGCTATCCTATCTTCTCCGTTAAAAGCCAAGGAAGTGAGTGCTCTGCCTTCATAATCATAAGAGGCGGACAGCTCTCCATCTTCATTATAGACGTAAAGTGCGTCGATACAAGAGACGAAAACTCTTTTGCTTTCCGACACGAGCACCTTTAAGGGAAAGGAATTGTTTCTTTCAACCTTGAAAACCTGCTCGGCAGACGACGCCTTATATAGTGTAGTAACTGCTTTAAATACGCCGTTTTCTGCATCTGCCGTAGCAAGAGCTACGTATTTACCGTCGGGGGAAAGTGCAAAGGATATAAGCTGTCTTGAATTCTCATACTGTCCGATAATAGAAAATTTTTCGTTATAGAGATATACACAAGTGCTATTTTCTCTCGATTTGGTGGCTATGAGAAATCTTCCGCTATCCGATGCGTAGCAATTCGTTATAGGAAATTCACAGTCGTCTTTTTGATACAAAAGTCCTATTTTACTGTATACGGAAAACTTATATCCGTTTTGTTCATATACAATAAAGAATTTTTCGGATACGGCTATCTGCGGTGAGGAAAAGCCGTCCGAATAAGAGAAAAGCTTTCTACCCGACGTACTGTAAAGCGAAACTCCGTGAGAGTCTGCAATAACGAGATTTTCTCCATATTCCTCATACGTTGTAGTCTTGTCGGAATTGAAGTAAATATTTACGTATTCACCGTCAGAGGAAGACGCGTAATATTCCGAGTCTATATTTTTGGCTAACAACTGAAAATTATCGTAGGTTATAGTATCGCCAAAAAACAAAATGGCTATCAGAAATAAGCTGAAAAATGCAAGAATAGATATGGCTTTCGCCGTTCTGAATCTTTGTGACCAGACGGCATAATGCTTTCTCTGCTCTGAAAGCTGATCATTAAAAAGCTCGCGCTTTGGCAGATTTTGCATAATATCTCTCCTTTCATTTCATTTTGTTTTAATTATTTTAAAATAACGTTTTCCTTACCTAAAAGTGAAACAAGCTTTTCTTTTAAAGTATCATCTACCGTAACAGAGTTGTTTTTTGAGCTATAATACTTTTTATCCTCGCCGCTATAAATAACCAAGGGTGTGCTTCCCTTATGTGATTGCGCGATGAGAAGTGCCTTTTTACACTCTTCTGAATTGATAGAGGAAACGCGGATATAGAGCTTTTTACCATCAGCCTGTCCTTCTTTTACCGATTCGCTTTTTTCTTCAAAGTCGGAGTCGGGTAAAAGAGGCTCGGCACTTACAAGAATTATCTCTACGTCCTCCTCGTCCTTTTTGGTAATTGTACCCGTAATCAAAACTGTCATATCGGTATAAAGCATATCACCGAATTTCTCAAGCTCTCTTGAAAATACGATTACGTTCAGCTCGGAAGAGGTATCCTCCAAGGTCAGAAATGCCATTTTAGTTCCACTTTTGGTCACCTTGTTGACTCTTCGGTTTATTACACCTAAAAGAGAAACCTGCTGTCTTTCCGAAAATTTCTTCGCGCCCGTCGACGTATCGTCAAACGCGGCTTTTATTTCTGCTATTTTTTCATGCTTTACCGAGCTTATATGCTTTTTATACCCGTCAAGAATATGACCCGAGAAATACATACCTGAGCTTTCCTTTTCAAGTATCAAGAGCTCGCGTATATTAAATTCGGGAATATCGGGATATACGTAGGCAGAATTTACAGAATCCTTTTGCTCGGATTCGAACAAGGAACTGAAAATATCTATCTGCCCTGTAATATTCTCGTGATTTTTCACGTTTACTTCATCGAGAATCTTTTCATATGAGTTAAGAAGCTGAGAACGGTATACGCCCAGCTTATCAAAAGCGCCGCACTTGATAAGGAATTCAAGCTGTCTTTTGGTTATGCTATGTGCAGACATTCGCGTAACGAAGTCTTCAAACGAGGTGAATTTTCTCGATTTTCTCTCGTTTAAAATCGTTTCTATAAAAGGTCTGCCCGCATTCTTTATGGCAAGCAATCCGAATCTGATACCATTTTCAGAAACTGTGAAATTGAGCTTGCTTTCATTTATATCGGGTGCAAGGACTGAAATCCCCATTCGTGAGCATTCGGCGACGTATTCGTTCATTTTTGCAGTATTGCCGAATACTGACGTGAGCATTGCCGACATATATTCTTTAGGATAATGCGCCTTCAAATAAGCAGTTCTGTAAGAAGTTACGGCATATGCAGAGGCGTGGCTCTTATTGAAAGCGTAATTTGCAAAGCTGAGCATCTCGTTGAATATCTTTTCAGCCAGCTCTTTTGAAAGCCCCCTTGCTTCTGCACCGCTAATGAATGCTTCCTTTTCCGACTTCAGCTCTGCAGACTTCTTTTTCGCCATTGCGCGACGGACTGTATCCGCGCGTGCAAAGGTGTAGCCTGCGAGGGTCTGGAAGATTCTCATTACCTGCTCCTGATATACGATGCAGCCGTAGGTCTCGTCAAGAATGCTCTTCAAAAGCGGGGTATCGTATATTATAGGCTCTTTTCCGTGCTTTCTCGCTATATATTGAGGAATAGACGCCATAGGTCCGGGTCTATAAAGCGCTATTGCCGCCGTGACGTCATAAATGCTTTCGGGCTTCAGCTCGGTGAGCATCTGCTTCATTCCCGCAGATTCAAGCTGGAATACACCGTCGGTATGTCCTGCAGAAATTAAATCATACGTGAGCTTATCGTCAAAAGGTACGTTTTCAATAGCAAAGAGAGGATTTTTCTCTTTTATTTCTCTTTCGGCATCTGCAATAATAGTCAGATATCTCAATCCGAGGAAGTCGAATTTCACAAGGCCGAGAGACGCTATAGTATCCATGTCGTACTCAGTGACGGTGACATCGCCGTTTATAGCTAACGGTACGTACTCGTTTACGGGCGACTCGGTAATAACCACACCTGCCGCGTGAGTAGACGCGTGACGAGGCATACCCTCAAGCTTACGTGAAATATCTATAAGGTTTCTTACGTTACTGTCATCATTATAAAGCGCCTGTAAATCTGCATTTTTCATAGCAGATTCAAAGGTGACTCCCAATTCCTGTGGGATGAGACGCGCTACCTTGTC
>JAZOOB010000119.1:0-10636 GCA_045654845.1 Eubacteriales bacterium
CGATCCGACTTCTCGCGGGCTTGAACACAGTGCTTCCCGCAAAAGTAGCCATATTGCCTTCCACTTCTATGTCTGCATCCATACGCTTCAGCTCCTCTACGTAACGGAAGCGGTTATCAAATATAGTCTCGGTCATTCTGCCAATTCCGTTTGCCATACACATAAGCGTAGACATCTGCGGGTGCATATCGGTAGGAAAACCTGGGTAAGGCTGAGTCTTTACGTTCACGTTTTCGAGTTTGCCCTCATAGGAAACGGTGACAGAGTCGTCGCCCTCCTCGACGTAAAGCTGCATTTCCGAAAGCTTCGCCGAAATAGACTCCAAGTGCTTGGGAATTACGTTCGAGACCTTTATATTACCCTTTGTAGCGGCGGCGGCTATCATATAAGTGCCCGCCTCTATCATGTCGGGAATTACCGCGTAGGTACAGCCGTGAAGCTCTTTACAGCCCTTGACCTTTATTATATCCGTACCCGCGCCACTGATAGAAGCACCGCAGGTATTAAGGAAGTTCGCAAGGTCAACTATATGAGGCTCCTTTGCCGCATTGTCAATTATCGTCATCCCCTCGGCAAATACCGAGGCGAGAATAGCGTTCACCGTCGCGCCGACAGAAACCGTATCAAAATAGATAGAGCTTCCCACAAGCTTATCTGCGGTTATGGTGATAAATCCATTTTCGTTTACGAAATTCGCGCCCAAAGCCTCAAATGCCTTTTTGTGCTGGTCGATAGGACGGATACCGAAATTACATCCTCCGGGGAAACCTACCTTGGCACAGCCGAAACGACCAAGCTCCGCGCCCATTATATAAGTAGAAGCTCGCATCTGACGGACAAGCTCATAAGACGAGCGACCGCTTTCCATATTCGTCGCGTCTATTTCATAAGTATTCTTATCGATTTCTTTAATCTTCGCGCCCATTTCGCGAAGTATTTTAAAGGTGATTAAAACGTCGGCTATCTCGGGCACGTTTTCTATTATGCAAACGTCTTTCGTAAGTACTGTCGCGAAAAGAATCGGCAGAACCGCATTCTTCGAGCCACTGACTACGACTTCGCCTACAAGACTCTTGCCTCCGTTTATAACAATCTGCTCCATATATTTACACAAAATCGGATTTTTCGTCCGATTAAGTCCTCTCCGTATAATCGTTTGTAAAATTCACAAAACCATATGCTCTTTTTTTCTGCTTATTAGTGAAATTATACCACATAAGCGAAAAAAATGGAAGGGTTTTTTTAATAATTTTTAAATATTTCCTCTATTAGTATATACTTTATAAGGCTTTTGGTTACTTTGCCTCTGTTTTTACGTTTTCTTTATAGTATGCAACGGCGAGGTCCACCACCATTCCGTAGCTTACTCTTCCCTCCGTGCCCTGACTTTTAAGATAAGAATCGTTCAAATTCTGCGATATTTCACCTACTACGGTTTTATCATATTTCCTGTAAATCTCGGAATAAGCCGATATTTCCCGACGGATAGGTGTGGGCAAGCTTGTAAATGTATTCGCGTAAAGCTCGTAATCGGCTCTTGCAAGAGCATTCAAAACGTATTCAAGCATATTTACGTATCCAGAATAGCGAATATAGTCGTCGTCGGAATTTATACAGACGATAAATGCGAGGAAATTCGCCTCATTTTCACGCGCGATTCCGCGCTGGTGCGACATTTCGTGCGCGGCGGTAAACACCGTCGTGTAGTCGGGGTATGACATATTTATATTTGCCTCACCCGTAAAGAAGGTATATATTCCAAGAGTGTGAGTATAGCCCATAGCATCGCTGAAGATGACGGGCTTTGACCTTGTATAATAGTTTAAGAAAAGACTGTTTTCTTCGTTTACTTTTTTAAATGCAGAGTTTAGCTTTTCATTCATCTCGCTAAACGAAAATGGCATTACCGAGCCTTTGTCAAGAAAGAGCGACTCGTCACACAAAGCGCTCGCTTCCCCTTTCAGCCACTCTACCGTATCGCTCAAATCCTCTACCGAAACCTCTTCCACCTCAAATGCGAAGGACTTATCGATAGAAGTCGCCTGATAGCCTGTGGCGCAGGTGAAAACGAAAAGAAAGTATATAAGGGCGAGCATAGATATTAAAAGAATGATAAGGCTCGCGCTTTTTTCCTTGCTTTTCGACGCCCTCACTCCTATAAATATAACGAAGGCGAGGACGAGGGGGATAAGTAAAATAAATATTTCCGCAAGCGAAAAAGGAAGGATATTTGATAGCGTCGTCATGACGAATCTGACACCGCCCGCAATATAGCGAACGAAAAAGTCTGCAAACGGCGCACTGATCTTACAAATTGCTCGACATATAAAAGCAATTACCGCAAGCGCAAAAAAGACCTTCGCCACCTTTGGGGTATTCTCCCAGAGGAAGCGAAGTTTTTTCTTTACCGATACTGAAAACGAGTTCTTTTCTTTTTCCATACTATCCTTTTATGCCTCGGTTTTTTCTTGAGTTTTCTCCCCTTTATTGCTCGGCAGAAAGACGACGAACATGATTGCGATGATCAAAACAAGAGTTACGGCAATACCGCCCTCGGGACCGAATATACCACCGTTCGTCATTACGCGAAGCTCGTCGATTTCAGAAATGAAAACCGATTCTCCCAGATTTAAACCACTGACAGAGCAACCGAAAATATTACCCTGCGCAAAATTCCACACCGAGTGAAGAGCGCAAACTCCCCATATATTATTGAATCTGAGCATATAGAGAGAAGCAAAAACTCCAAACAAAGCGAGGTTTATAATCGGCATAAATCCAAAGCCCGTGTTTGACATATGCATAAGCGAGAAGAATATTGAGCTTACGGCAATAGCACCGCCGACAGGAAGCCTACGCGCTGCGCTTATCATGAAGAAACCGCGAAGGAATATCTCCTCCGACGCGCCCTGAATAAGAAAGCCGATAAAGAAAAGTACAATGAGCTTTACGTTTACGTTGGGGTTAATTCCTACGAATTTGATAGCACCGGTTGAGGCGCAGATGAGGTAAACGAGAGAAAACATTATAAAGCCGACAAAGAGTCCTGAAATATAGCTCGGAAATATTCCCTTTTTCGAAAAGCCCATTGAATAAAGGCTTCTCTTCTCTATAAATTTACACCAAATGATACACAAAATAATAGTGGTCGCGGTCACGAAAAGTGAGGCAAGCACACTCTCGGTAGAGCTAAGGTATTCGGTGAGCATTTGTTGATATTTTTCTACGTCGAGATTGCCCGCCTCATCTATCGGCATATCTGCGCCCGAAAGCATAGAAAGTGCCATTTTTACACCAAGGAAGATGCTAAGAGGAATTGCCGAAATATAAGAGGAAGCAAAATACAAGACGAGGGCGAGAAGCATAAGAAGCCCTGTTTGCGGATTGAATTTAGATTTTCTCGCTTCGAGCACCAAGCTCGAATTTCTGAAGTCAAACATTTTTTAGTTTCCCCTTTTTTATTTCTTTTATTAAAATCACGGCAAGAACAAATATAAGCGAGACGGTGAAATACCCTGCGCTATCTATAAGCACGTCGGTAAAAGACGAGCCTCTGCCTGTAAATATCTGTATCGTTTCGTCTATTATCGCCACCACAGGACCAAAAAACGCGCAATATACTTTATTTTTAATCGTCTTTTCGGTACAGTTATAGGTGAATGCGCAAAGCTCCAAGCCCAAAACACCAAACTCCAAAAAATGCGCGATTTTTCTTACGTAAGTGAGAATGAAGCGCGAAAACGCGGTATCCTTTGAAAATAGAACCTCGAGCCACCCTTTTACAAAGTCGCTCTCAGCGCTCGACTGCGCACGGGAAAGACAGGACTGTCCCCATATAAAAGCGAGCGTCAATACTATGACTATTACGTATGCTCTTCTCTTTTTTTGCAAAGTCAAGGTCCTTCCCCCTTCCTTTTTAGTCCTTTATAGATATACTATCACACGAGAGCGCTTTTTGCAACAACTCTTCGCATTTTTTGAAGAGCTCTGCAGAAATTTTCCCGTCGTCCTTGAATTTTACCTTAAAAGGTCTTTTATAACTGTATACCTCGCCCGAAGTAAAATCCTCATCGACAGAACCGAGGGCGAGCCTCGTCAGACGCTTAGCGCTTCTCTCGGTAGAGATAGTAAAGAGATATTTGAGTGGCGAATGGTATGCAATTCTGAAAAACGGTGAGCCCTCCGACGCGAAATTCGTACGGGTAATACCAGGCTCAAAGGCGACCGCAGAAAGCCCCTTTTCATTATATCTTTTATGTAATTCTCTTGTGAAAAGGATATTGCAGAGCTTCGACTCTCCGTACGCCTTTGTCGGTGTGTACGCCTTTTCGTTCTGAAGGTCGGAAAGGTCGAGTCCGCGCCCAAAAAGGTTTGACGCGATGCTCGAGGTCTGAATTACCGTCGCTTTATCGTGACAGAGTTTTTCTGTAAGCAAGGCGGTAAGAAGAAATTCCCCAAGCATATTGACCTGAAAGGTGCGCTCCATATTATCCTTTGTAACTTTTCTTTCGTCAAATATAGCGCCCGCGTTATTCGCCAAAACGTCTATTTTTTCGTAGCCCTTTAATTCCTCTGCGAGTCGTACTACGTCGGCAAGCTCGGAAAAATCGGCTATATGGTAAGAAACCGAGAGTTCTTTCGCCACTCTTTCGGTCTTTTCTTTATTTCTACCGACTATTATTACGTTGTGCCCCTGACTTTTTATTTGTCTTGCACTTTCTTTTCCTATTCCGTCGCTTGCGCCCGTTATGACTACGGTCTTTATATTGTTTTCCATTCTGCTTCCCTTTAAGGTTTTCTTCTATTTTACCATATAAATGTAAACATTTCTACTGTTTTAAAAAAAGAAAAAGCCGAATTATTCGGCTTTTTCCTCGTTCTTATTTAATAACCTTTTTGTGCCACGTACGCTTGTTGCATTTAGGGCACTTTAAATGACGAGTCGTTCCTTTATGCATTGCCCACAATGCTTCCGAATAGGTGGGCACGATCTCGTGACCGCATTTTTTGCATTTGTAAACACCTACGCTTACTTCAAGCTTTAACGCATAGAAGCACGGTATTAAAAATACAACGCAAACACCGAGAATGGTGACAAGCTGCCATACGCCTTCGGGTATTAAAAACGCGGCAATAAAGAGACCTGCAAGCAAGGCTATCATACTTACAGTCATAATTGCCCACATAGAAGTCCAAATCGTTTTATTTTTTCTCTCTATTTCTTTAGCCATATCAAGCAAAAGCTGTTCATTTTTTTCGTTGCTGTTTTCCATAGTAACTACCTCCCCACAAAGTAAATCGTTTACCGTTATTTTTAAAATCTCGCAGAGCTCGAGCATTATAGACGAGTCGGGCATAGCCTTTCCTCGCTCCCATTTCGATACGGCTCTGTCTGTGATATTCAATTTCTCTGCCAACTGCATTTGAGTGAGATTTACTCTTTTTCTGCACTCGGCAATGAATTTTCCTATTTTAATCTGATCCATAGGCGCCCTCCTTTCAATTAAAGGATATATTATTTTTTATAAAAAGTCTACATACCGTTGGTTGAGTGGGGGATTTTCAACGGTTTTTTACTGTTTTTTCACCAGATAAAAGGAACTAATCGGTATTTTACCCTTTTTTTATAGTCGGCGTAGCCGTCAAGCTCGCGCAAAAGAAGCTCCTCTTCCCCTTTTATTCTTTTTGCAATTATAAAGGGATATGCAAGAAAAATGATGAAGGCGTAAAGCGAGCCGAGTATAAGGGGTATAGATAAAAACAAAAGAAGCGTTACGCTATACATAGGGTGGCGCACGATTTTGTAAAGTCCCGTATCAACTACCTTTTGCCCCTCTTCTACCTTGATAGTTCTGGAAAGATAGGTATTTTCGCGCAAGACCTCTGCATAAAGAAGATATGCGATAAGGAACAAAACGACAGAGATATAGGTGACCCACATAGGCAATACATACCAAGAGAAGCGAATGCCAAGACCTGCCAAAACGAAGCCAAGTATGAACATAAGTCCGCTCAGCTTGACAACTACGCTCTGGTCTTTTTCCTTCTCTTTCGCGTCAAGGCGCTTTTTAAGAAGGACGGGATTTTTTATCATCATCACTATTCCCGCGAAAAACATGGGAATAAACAGTATAGAAACGAAGAGCCAGCCTTGTGTGAAATTAAAAGTTCCCGCAGGCAAAAAGACGAGGGCGCACACTAAGATAACACCCAAAAGGAATTTTGCTATTGCTTCAAAAAAGAGTTTTTTAGTCATAGTAAACCTTTCTGCCGAGTTATTTCTTTTGATTTTCTTTGTTGTTTTTAACTTTTTCTACTATCCACTTGATAAGCAGGATAACTCCCGATATTAAAGCGACCTTCAAAAGAGCTACTACGACGGTCGTGACAACCATAGGAAGCACTGTTTCCTTTGGTGCTGACGTATAGATTTCAATTACGTCGTTTTTTATCCACATAAAGACGATAAAGAGTATGGCTATTATACCGACCACCAAGCGCCAAGGTTCTTTTTTGAAATTCATAAAGTTGTCCTCATTTTTGTTTGTTTTTTAATTTCTTTATAATTGCCCATATAGCCCATGCAAGACCGTCGACAAGCAGTAAAATCCCCGTCCACATTGAAAGCAAAAGAAAGCCTAAGGCATCCCAGCCGTCAAAGATAAATACCAAACAAAAGAAGGTCAAAGCAACGGTGAACAGCAAAACTGCCGGCAAAAGTCGCAAAAACGCAGACTTTATTTTAAAGCAGAAGAATAACTGTACTGTCAAAACCAAAACCGATACAATAAAAAGGAAAAGGTCGGTAGAAATTTCAAAGAGCTCAAAATCTAACATTTCGTATCTCCTTTTTTACGGTTTCGCGGTCAAAAAATACCACCGTTATATTTTTTCATTGCATAGAAGCTTATTAAAAGTCCGACAACAAGACCTATCCCCATAACCACCATACCTACCGTCGAAAGTAGCTCCTTTTCCAAAAGAAGCGCGAGTAAGGATAGAATACCGCAAATGACGATAGCACAGCCTATAATAACCGTACCAAGTCCGACAAGCCTGCCGAAAGGAAGTATATTTTCCTCTGCAACACGGTTTCTATGGTAGGAATGAAGTGAGGATATATTCCCTTTCATATTCGTGATGCCGAGAATTATACAAATAATGCCTATTATAATTGACGTTATAAATGCTCCCATAAAATTTCCTTTATTAGTTCAAAATCTTCTTTTTAGCCCAAGTAAATAATATTTCTGACGTTTCATCAAAATTCACGTCCCTACCGTTTTTCAAGCTTAAAAAGGTTTCTATGACTACTTTTTCGTCGGCAGAAACGAGTTCGAGCAAGTCCTTTTGCTTTTCAATATATTTTCCCGCTTGCTTAAAATAAATCGCTTGGATAACGAAGGACGCGGATTTGTATAAGGTCATCAAAAGCTCTTCGCTTTTTTCGTAGAGCATATTGTGAACGCAGGAATGATAGATATTGCACACGCCTGTTTTGATTGATTTATCCACCGCGTCTAAATCGATTAGCGACGATAGCTCGTCAAGTGTGCCGTACAAAGCCTTTGTGTCGTGATAAAATTGAAAAAGATCGGACGGCTCCCAATTTAAAAGCTCATTTTTACCCGAAAGAAAGCCACAAATCAATTTCCGCTCGGGCAAGGTATCTAACATTTCATTATACGCCTTAATATCCGACGAATTTAGCTCGTCAAGTATTACGACAACGTCTATATCACTCGATTCTGTCGCTTCGCCACGGGCATAGCTTCCCTGCAGGCCAACGAACCATATTCGGCTACCAAAGGTATTATTTAAGGTTTTTAAAAAATTCTTTGTAAAGGCATTTATATCTATCATATTGACCTCTTAACATAGGAAATTTATCTAAGTGGCTTTGCGATATAATCTCGGTCAAGTCTTCCCTCTTTTGCTCAACGGTAAATTGAAATTGGTTTATCTAGTTATTCTTAAACAGTAGAATGATGGTCTATTTGGGTGCATTTTATCGGGGTTGTCCCAAATTTCTGCATTATCCATCCCTTTAATATGCTCTATGGTAAGTTCCTCGATAGCAATTGTTTGCCTATGAATGAAAGGTCTATCCTCAAATTCGTGATAATCGGTTAACCATACGCGCCAAAGCTCTACGGCATTCGTTTTCTGCAAGACATTTTTTATATACTCAATTATGTGTTCTGCTCTGCCGTCGCAATAGTTCCATTCAAGGTAAACGCCGTATTTCTTTTCGGTGTAAATATCAACGTTTGCAAAGGGGCTTAAAAAGTAATTATCGTCTGCGCCACCGTCGTATATTGTGCCGTTGTCGATATTTATTTCGAGAGGATACTCCTTTGACGGCGAATGCTCTGCCAAAGGAAAATCAGAGGCAATAAACGTACATACACTCATATAATCATACTCCTTTGTCAAATTCTTATTTATAGAAATTTTATGATGCCCAAAATCAACAAATGTAGTGGGTAAAATGCGTAGTAGACGTATTGAAGCGCTTTGCTGTGGTAGCCTTGCTTGCCACGGTACAGCCATATGGGAATCAGCGCCAAAAGGGCAAGTCCTTGACGGGAAAGGAAAAAGGTTTCATCGCCAAGAGGAATCTCGTAGGAAAAACCGCCTAACATTTCTACGTTAATATGCCATAGACAAATAAATTGACCTATGTAACTCCACCATTTTCTTTCTCTGAAGAAGTAGAACACGAGCACCGTCAAAATGCCTGCGTGGTAGAAGTCTACCATTGTAATTATGCCTATTAAATATCCGAGTATAACCGTCACAAAGCCGACCGCTATTCTCTTCCAAATTTTGTTCGTCTTTCTGGCTTTTTCATTTAAATGAATCAAAGCGATTGAAATTAAAAAGCTCCAAAGTACGTTTTGGTGTATAGGATAGAACAAACTGCTACCCATAGCAAGATTGAAAGGAATTTCAGATATGACGGCAAATATCAGTAATCTGCATACGTACCTTTTTAAGTTCTTAGTGTGGAAATATCCTTCCACAATCATAAATGCAAAAATGGGAAAAGAAATTCGTCCTATACACGTCAACCAATCATTTCCGGGTACGATCGTGCCCCAAAGATGGTCGCAGAGCATAAACAGCATTGCCAATATATGCAACCACATAGAAGATATCTCCATTCTCCGCTCTTTACCCATTAACATGCTCCTCCGAAAATTCAGGATTATCTTTCCTTTAAATTGTATCATAAAATCACGTAAAAGTAAATAGGGCTCGCTTTTTTTAGCGAGCCCTATTTTAAAAGTTTTATCAATCCAATACAACCGATTTTTTCTTTCCGTTTTTATTTTTAGGGTATTCTCTGATACGAATGACGAAGTCGAGGCTTATCGCTTCGGACTTTCCGTCCTTTTCTATAAGGATAGCTCCGTCGATTACTTCTTTTATTATACCCTCATACTGATGGTTTCCATCAAAGGAATATATGATACATTCTTTACCAATAAATCTCTTTGCAAGCTCGTTCATTTCGGTGTTCCCTCCCAATTTTCTATTTTTAATTATTTTTCTTATTACCACAGCATTTCGCCGATTACGAAACATCATAAATATGATAATCCACAAAAAGATTATCGGTATGTACATTGATAGATTCAATCTATCACCTCCATAGGTACAATTCTATCTAACAGCTACATTATACTACAAAAACGGCGAAAAGTAAATAGGCGCTCAATTTAAAAATTGAGCGCTTTAAAATACGATAAGCCGCAATCAGCCGATCAAATGCAGGGCGTTTTCATAATCCCTTTTATGAACGTAAAACTTATATTCATAAGAGAATTTCTGATTTACCCCATAGCTTCCTACCCTGCTTCTTCTACTTCCTACAACGTAGGCGCCTTGAAGGTTGACCACTTTCAAGGAATACTTAATACCGTTATCAGCGAGAATATTACGGACCTCTGACTGACGAGCCATGTCCAAAGTGACCAAAAGCTCTTTTCTATTGAAGATAGTTATCATTTTTTGCCTCCTTATCGTGTGTTTTCGTGCGATATCGTGAATATCGTGAGTATCGTTTGATAAAGTGTTGCACCAATTCACACCAACATTCAATACTTATTCTACTCGACGAATTGGAATTTACTTGCCCTCTTTATCTTGTTTGGACACCAGAATAATTGAACCAACAAGTAAAGCAACGCCAAGAGTAAAGAACACACATCCCACAACCGTATTCAACTGATTTGCAAAGAAACCAATCATTCCAGCACCAGCAGCACAGCAAATTACTTGAAAAGCTTTTTTCATAAAACCACCTCGTCAAATTCAAGTTTATCGATTAGTTAGATTATACCATAAAAACGGCAAAAAGTAAATAGGACGGCAAAAGAAGACGAAATCACCTTCGGTGATGAAATCCTCATTGCATTCGGATGAAATCCAAGGACAAGCCTCGGATGAAATGAAATCTGCCAATTAACCCGACACAGTCGGATTTCATCGCGAAAGCGATTTCATCCACGAATGTGGATTTATTCTGCCGTAGGCAGATTTCACTGCACCTCAGTTCATCCAAGATCACACCAACGCTTAACGTCTATTCAGCTCGACAAATTGGAATTTGTCAAATGCTTTTTACTGG
>JAZOOB010000120.1:0-2169 GCA_045654845.1 Eubacteriales bacterium
ACTTTCAAAGGCTGGCGTATATGTAAAGCATTACTGTGACGAAATACAGAAAAAATTCGTCGGTTACGCTCCAAAAATAAATTCCGCAAACGACTTCTCGGATCACAGAAAAAAATTGAAGGAGATCACGTCGGAAGCAAAGGAATCGATAAAATTCCAGCTTGATGAAGGAAAGACGCTCGACCAAAACCTTAAAGACCTATTATCCGAATATGATGACGGCATAGAGGCACTCGATGATTTCTACTCCTCATATCTCTTTGATTACGAGCTCTTCTCGGCAAGACAAAAATTGAACGAGCTCAGTAACAGCTACACGGACGATTCCTTCCTTGAAAAGCGAGACGAGATAATAGACAAAGCAGAGAGTGATATTGAAAAGGTCTCCAAGGCTATGACGATAGAAAAGTATTCCAAGGCTATCTCCGACATATTAAATAAGGCAGAAGCAGACCTTAAAGCCGCTATAAAATAAAACAGACCTATACTCCGTAGAGCAAAAGCTCTACGGGGTTATTTATTTATTCATAATATACAATTTTTTTCGATATTTTTCTATTGATTTTTTTGTATTTTCGGTTGAAAAAGCCGTGAAACTTTGATATAATAAAATTTAGTTGATGGCGCGAGTATTTTAAAAAAGGAAGTGCGGGGAAATGACAAAAATCGGATTTGATAACGACAAGTACGTAAAGCTTCAATCAGAGAAAATCAGAGAAAGAATCTCGAATTTTGGTGGAAAGCTTTATCTGGAATTCGGCGGAAAGCTTTTCGACGATTTTCACGCTTCGCGCGTTTTGCCCGGATTCAAGCCCGACAGTAAGCTTCATATGCTCCTCGAGCTTAAGGATGAGGCAGAAATAGTAATAGCTATAAACTCCGCTGACATTGAGAAAAACAAGATAAGAGGCGACCTCGGCATCACCTATGACCTCGACGTTTTGCGCCTCATTGACGCCTTCAACAGCGTAGGTCTTTACGTGGGAAGCGTAGTTCTTACCCGCTTTGCCGAGCAGGATTCTGCTATCGCATTCCAGAAGCGCCTTGAAGGACTTGACGTAAAGGTATTCCGTCATTACTCTATCCCCGGATATCCTTCTGATATAGAGGCTATCGTAAGCGACGACGGATTTGGCAAAAATGATTATATAGAAACGAAGAGAAAGCTCGTTATCGTCACAGCCCCCGGCCCCGGAAGCGGAAAAATGGCTACCTGCCTTTCTCAGCTCTATCACGATAATAAAAGAGGTATCAAGGCGGGATACGCTAAATTTGAGACCTTCCCTATCTGGAATCTCCCTCTTAAGCATCCTGTAAATATCGCGTACGAAGCCGCGACAGCAGACCTAAACGACGTAAATATGATAGACCCCTTCCATATGATAGCGTATGGCGAGACTACGGTAAACTACAACCGAGACGTAGAGATATTCCCTGTCCTTGACGCGATGTTTACGAAGATATATGGAAGCTCGCCCTACAAATCCCCGACGGATATGGGCGTAAATATGGCGGGCTACTGCATTTCCGACGATGAGGCGGTGAAAGAGGCCTGCATTCAGGAAATTATAAGAAGATACTACACAGCTCTCTGCGGTCAGCGCGAGGGAATGGTACAGGATAGCGTAATTTATAAGCTTGAGCTTCTTTTGAAGCAGGCAGGCGCGACGCTTGATATGAGAAAAGTGGCTACTGCCGCGAATGAAAAGGCGGAAAACACCGGTGCACCCGCCATCGCGCTCGAATTACCGTCGGGCGAGATAGTCACGGGAAAGACGTCTTCGCTTCTCGGTGCGTCGGCGGCGTTGCTTTTAAATGCACTCAAAGCGCTTGGCGGAATAAGAGATGATATTCACCTTATATCGCGCCAGATTATTGAGCCTATTCAGCACTTGAAGGTAGACAATCTCGGAAATCACAACCCCCGTCTTCATGCCGACGAAATACTTATAGCTCTCGCTATATGTGCGGCTACGTCTCCTGTCGCAGAGCTTGCGATGCAACAGTTAGGAAAGCTGCGTGGCTGTGAGGCGCACTCCTCGGTAATACTCTCGCAAATAGACGAAAAGACGCTCAAAAAGCTCGGAATTAACGTGACCTGCGAGCCGAAATATCAAACTAAAAAGCTATATCACCCCAAAAGATAAACAAAAGAGCCACCTCGTATGA
>JAZOOB010000121.1:0-2518 GCA_045654845.1 Eubacteriales bacterium
GGAATTGAAGAAAATGGGCATTTCGACGATAGGTGAGCTTGCCACGATCGACGAGAGCTTTCTTTCTTATAAATTCGGAAAGCAGGGAAGGATGCTTTCTTCCTATGCAAAGGGCGAGGACGATTCCCCCGTCGCCTCTATGTATGAAAGGCACGACCCGAAAAGTATAGGAAACGGAATGACCTTTAAAAAGGATATTTCGTCAGACGACGAGATAAAAATGGGGATTGCGTTTCTTGCCGAGGAAATTGGCGAGCGAATGAGAAAGCAAGAAAAGAAATGTAATACCGTTTGTGTCACTATAAGAGATACTCTTATGTGCAATATCACGAGGCAAAGACAGTTGAAAAGACCGACAAACGTCTCGTCTGAAATTTCCAAGGTCGCCTTTGATATAGTGAAAAGTGAATGGAAAACGGGAAAGCCGATAAGAATGCTCACAATAACTGCGTCAAGCCTTGTGGATGAAGACAAAGCGACGAGCCAGTCTGACTTTTTCGAAGAAGAGGCTATGCTCGGAACGAAAAAAATGGAAAGTCTTGATAAAGCGCTTGACAGAATAAGAGAGAAGCATGGCAAAGGCATAATTTCAAGAGCCGACGTCATAGGAAACGAGCTTGGTATCTCGCTTTCCGAAAAAAGAAAAACCGATGAAGCCCAAGATAAATAAAGGATCTGTGACGACGCGAAAATGCGTTGTAACAGGTTCTTTTTTTGCTTATAATACTAAAAATCAGAACAATATTTGCAAACCTTATTTTTTGTTTTTCAATAAAAATAAGAGATTTACAAAGGCGTTTTTTCGCCCTTTTTTCGTTTTCGTATTTTTGAAAAAAGCACCGCGGAAATGATGCTTTTTTTCTTTGATTTTGTGCTGAAAATCATGCGAAAACACCGTCAAAAAAATATTGAAAAAATGAAAATAAAAGTAGTCAAAATACTTGAAAAAAACGAATGTATATGTTATAATGTATATGTATTATTATATATTCATTAAAAATTTTGTTTCGTGCATACTTTTTTCGCACGATTTACATAAAATTACGAGAGAGGAAAACTATGATTTTATTGGATGCGGTTTTGAAAAATAACAGCTGGTTCAAGGGAATCCTGTCTTTTATAAAAATTCAGCTTATCAACATATCCTTTGCGGATATTCTCGATATACTTATTTTAGCTTTTATGATTTATTTTGCCGTAAAATTTCTTCACGTCAGACGTGCGGGAAAGCTTATTTTCGGCGTTGCCTTATGGATATTGTTTTTGGCGTTCAGCAGGATATTCCACCTGTACGCTGTCGGTCATATTCTGAGCTATTTTCTTCAGGCGGGAATTATCGCTATCGTCGTTCTTTTCCAGCCGGAATTCCGCGATATGCTTGAAAAGCTCGGTGCAGAGCCGTTTAAGAGCTTGCGTAGTATTTCGGGAAATAAGGCAAATGAGAAAATCGCTATGATAGACAATATCTGCGAGGCTGTCGTGGATATGGCAAGAACCAAGACGGGCGCTCTTATCGTTATCGAAAGAGATACGAACGTTTCCGACATAATCCGTTCTGGTGTCAGAGTTGATGCCAAGATTTCCCCCTACCTTCTTAGAAACGTATTTTTCGACGGCTCGCCCCTTCACGACGGTGCAGTCGTTATAAGAGATACAAGAATAGAATCCGCAGGATGTCTTCTTCCTTTGACCCGTCGCGTAGACGTTGATCTCGATTTGGGCACGCGCCACCGCGCCGCTATCGGTATGAGCGAGGTAAGTGATGCGGTCATAATCGTAGTGTCCGAGGAGACGGGTACTATTTCCATAGCGTGTGAGCGCGAGCTTACGAGAAACTATACGAACCAGACCTTGAATGCAAGGCTCGTACAGCTTCTTACCAACGCACCTCAGGATAAAAAAGAGGACGCGCCTTCCGCGTCTGATGAAGACTCTTCTGAAAACGAATAATCGAAAGGAAAGAGACAGTGAATTTCAAAATTGACAAATCAGTTCTTGATAAAATCAAGATAGACAAGAAAAAAATAAATAAAGTGCTTCCTTTCGTTTTGTGCATATTTATTGCATTCATAGTTTGGATATACGTCATGTACGTAAACGAGCCGGAATACGTGCATGAATTCGACGATATTCCCGTATACACCCGTGACGTGCCCGCGCGCTTTGCGGATTGTGAGATAATAACAGTCGATACGGTCACTACCAGCTTCAGAGGTACTAACGTCGACCTTGCGAAGTGTGAAAACGGTGGGATAAAAGGTTACGTAAGTGTGACGAGATATTCCGAGCCCGGCATCTACGACGTTGACGTTTCGTTTGAGTATCCCGTCGGTATAGAGCTTACCCCTATCGAAACTGTAAAGGTAAGACTTGAGATAAAAGAGCCCAAGATTTATACTAAATACTTTTCGCAGATACCGGTAGAGATAATAAGCTCTACTCAAAATGCAAGCAAGCTTTTTGAGGAGTATGATATAACGGCGCAGACTCAATTCATAGATGCGTCGATAACTTCGCG
>JAZOOB010000122.1:0-4717 GCA_045654845.1 Eubacteriales bacterium
ACGATAGCGCCGACACCGACCGCCTCTGCAATATCATCTCTCTTTGCAAGGTCGGGGTTCTTCTCTGCGACAATCGCTCTTACCTTCTCTATTGCCTGATTAAAGAGGTCTTTCAAGAGAATTACGTTACCCGTTCTCGTCGCGAGCTTCGCTCCGTTTATGCTGACAGTTCCGTAAGGCACGTGAACGAGTCCTTTAAACCAATCGTAGCCCATAAGCTCTACTACCTTGAACCACTGTGCAAAGTGCAGAGACTGTCCTGCGCTCGTAACGTAGATACACTTTTCAAAATCGTAGGTGTTCTTGCGATATACGGCGGCGGCAATATCTCTTGTAGGATAAAGCGTCGAGCCGTCGCGCTTTAAAATAAGGCAAGGGGGCATATTCCACTCTTCGAGATTTACGACAGAGGCACCGTCGTCAATTTCAAGAAGCTTCTTTTCCTTCATTACCTCTATCTGCGCGGGCATTTTGTCGGTATAGAAGCTCTCGCCGTTATAGCTATCAAACTCTATGTTAAGAAGGCGATAGGTATTCTTATATTCCTTTATGCTTATGTCGATAAACCAGCGCCAGAGGGCGATATTTTCCTCGTTATGTGCTTCGAGCTGAGTAAATTCGCGCCTCGCCTCGTCGTTTAAGCTCTCGTCCTTTTCGGCTTCAGAATGGAAGAGCACGTAGAGTCTTACGAGCTCGTCTATACCGCCGTTTTCTACCTCTTCCTTATTACCCCATCTCTTGTAGGCTGTAATAAGCTTACCAAACTGAGTACCCCAGTCACCGAGGTGATTTATGCCGACACAGTTATATCCTGCGAACTCGTGTAAAAGCTTTAAAGAGTGACCGATAACGGTCGTACCCAAGTGTCCTATATGGAAGGGCTTCGCTACGTTTGGCGAAGAGTAGTCGAGGACTACCGTTTTTTTCTGTCCATTCATAGGCGAGCCGTAATTTTCCTTCTGCTCGTCCATATCCGAAACCACGCGCAAAGCAAACGCGCGGGAGTCTATACGGAAATTAAGATACCCGTTTACAGCGCTTATCTCGGAAAAGCTCTCGCTCTTTAAGTTTTCTTTTAAGGTTTCTGCTATCTTTACAGGGGAAGAGCGCAAGGTCTTACTTAATTTAAAGCAAGGAAGTGCGAGGTCACCCATGCTCGTATCGGGTGGATATTCGAGCATATCGATAATATTGAGTCCGTCGACATTCGCGTCGGGAAAGCTCTTTTTAAGTGCACCGAGAAGCAGACTCTCGGCTTCTTTTTTCAATTTTTTCATCTATATATCCTTTTTTTAATTATATTCTTATTAAAGAGAATCCTTCATTCTCACGAATTCTCTGTCTTTGAATTCGCCCTTGACAAGCTCACAGGGCACGAAGGTCTCACCGCAAAGCGAATAAGCTACGGCTACCTCTGCATTCTCGTCTACGTAGAACGAGCCGTCACACTCAAAAACCTTTATTCTCGGCACTACCTTTCCAAGCTCGATGCATCTCGAATACTCGGAAATCTTCTCCATATCGAGATCGTCTATCGGATAGTGAAGACGGGTGGGGCAGATATAACAGCCACGGTAAGAATTATCTATGCACCACATATCCGCGCTCGCAAGGATGCGCTCGCATATTTCGTCGGGGGTAGCGTCTGTGGTGTCGATTACCAAGGAATAGTTGAAAAGGTTTTTGCAATCAACGCCGTATTTTTCCTTATAGCGCTTACTCTCGCTTGCCCTTCTTTCCTTCATCTTTTCTTTGGTCGCTTCTACAGACTCAAACTTTTCTTGCGGTCTGTTGGCATAAAAGATTCTCGCAGCGGAGACGTCTATATCGGTAGTGAGGTAAACGCTGAAATTCTTTCTTACAAAATGCCAAGCCATACGGGAATCTATTACCATCATTTTATCGACGTCGGAAAGTGCGACGAGTCCATCGTCCAATTCCTTATCGAGCTCGGGATATTTCCACATAAGCTTGTTAAACTCGACGACGTCTACTTTACGTTCTTCAGCGATTCTTCTCGCAATCGCACCCGTCGAATGATATTCCGCACCGGTGCGCTTAATTATAAGGTCAGAAACTGTGCTTTTTCCACTTCCAAGGTCGCCTGCAAGAGTTATCTTATAGTTCACGGTAGCCCTCCGATTTATAATTTTTTCATCCAAATTAGCATAAACTTCTTCAAATATACATTATAACTCAAAAATATAATGATGTCAACCGATAATGACCTATACTTTTCAAATATTTGTCGTTTTTTTCGATTTTTTTATTGTTATACAATAAAATAGATACCTCTTTTTTCCTTTTTTCCTTTCGCATACCGAGTCTCTTTTGAGTCAATACTTAACTTGACAAATATTCGGAAGGGAAAGAAAATATATGTATAATAACAAGGTCGAGATATGTGGCGTAAACACTTCAAAGCTAAAGACACTTTCGGATGAAGAAAAAAAGGAACTTTTAAAAAGGACGAAACAGGGGGATTCACAGGCTCGGTGCGAACTGATATGTGGGAATTTAAGATTGGTTTTGAGCATAATACAGCGCTTTACTAACAGGCGGGAAAATCTTGACGACCTGTTTCAAGTCGGGTGTATAGGGCTTATAAAGGCGATAGACAATTTCAATATAGAGCTTGACGTAAAATTCAGCACCTACGCCGTGCCTATGATAATAGGCGAGGTAAGGCGGTATCTTCGGGATAATAACTCGATAAGAGTGAGCCGTTCTATGCGCGATTTAGCCTATCGTGCTTTACAGGCGAGAGAGGAAATACAAAAAGAAAAACAACGTGACGCGACCTTAGAGGAGATCGCGGAGAAGATAGGCGAAAAGAAGGAAAACGTAGGTCGCGCAATGGAAGCGATAATAGAGCCTATCTCGCTTTTTGAGTCGGTATATAATGACGGTGAGGAATCGGTCTACGTAATAGACCAGATAAAAAACTCCGACGATTGCGACGAGATGTGGATAGAGGATATAGCCTTAAAGGAAGCATTGAAAAAATTAGGCGACCGAGAGCGCTCTATTATAACAAAGCGCTTTTATAACGGAAAAACGCAAATGGAAATAGCAAACGAAATAGGAATCTCTCAAGCACAGGTTTCGCGCTTAGAAAAGAGCGCGATTGATAAAATAAGACGGGAATTATAATAAAAAAGTCCGAGAAAAACTCGGACTTTTTGCTTTAATAGGAAAGGCGTATCATATTGAATGAGTGCTTTTTAAGCGTTACAGTATTCGTTTCGGGATTGAAGGTGTTTTTCGACGCGGGGGCAACGCGCTCGCAGTCCTTCGTGTTTGTCGCTCTGAGGTCGTCGCAATAGATTTCGGATTCTTCGACAACCTTGAGATTTGAAAATCCTTCGAAATCGAGTGAAAGCTCCATATCCTCATCAAGAGAACGGTTTACGGCAAAGACGATAAGCTCTCTTGCCTCTTCGTTATTTATGACAGAGGCTTCAAGATAGGGAATGCTGTCTCCGCTACTTGCCGTATAGTCGTCGCATTCCTTGACAGTTTTCAAGGTAGTTCCCTTTCCATAAAGAGAGGAAAGCATAAAGGGATAGAATATCGTCTGCGCCCACGCGCGACCGCCGTTTTCGGTCATTATGGGGGCGAGCACGTTTACAAGCTGTGCAATACAAGCTATCTTTACTCGGTCACAGTTGTTCTGAAGGGTTATGAGCATACAGCCGACGAGGATAACGTCGGCGAAGTCATACACGTCCTGCAAAATGGGGGGCGCAACCTGCCAGTCGTCCACCTTGTCACTCTTACTGTGATACCAGATATTCCACTCGTCAAAGGAAAGGTTTATCGTCTTTTTCGAGTGCTTTTTCGCCTTTACCGCGTCACAAATAGAAGCCACCGACTTGATAAAGTTATCCATATGTACCGACTTCGCAAAGAAATCGGCGGGCTTTTCGGAATTTCCGTAATACTGATGAAGCGAAATATAATCGACGTCGTCGTAGGCGTGGTCGAGGACGGTGTATTCCCAATCACCGAAGGTCTTCATATTGTAGTTTGAGCTTCCGCAGAGGACAAGCTCAATCGTGGGGTCCATAAGCTTCATAAGCTTCGCAGTTTCCTTCGCTATGCGACCGTATTCCTCCGCGGTCTTCTGTCCCGTCTGCCAAGGGCCGTCCATCTCGTTTCCAAGACACCACGTCTTTATAGCGAAAGGCTTATCAAAACCGTTTTTCCTTCTCATATTAGCGTAGTGGCTATCTAAATTGCCGTTACAATACTCAAGCAGATTGAGCGCGTCTAAAGTTCCTCGAAGGCCGAGATTAACCGCCATAAGAATCTCCGAGTTTACTGACTTTATCCATTCTTGGAATTCGTCAATCCCTACCTCGTTCGTCTCTATCGACTGCCAAGCGAGGTCGAGCTTTCTCGGTCTCTTTGACTTATCGCCCGTGCCGTCCTCCCAGTTGTAGTTTGAAACGAAGTTTCCGCCAGGATATCTGATTATCGGTACACCGAGCTTGTTTATAAGGTCGGTGACGTCTCGACGAAAGCCGTTTTCGTCTGCCGTTTCGTGCGTAGGCTCGTAGATACCGCCGTAAACCGCTCTGCCGATATGCTCGATAAATGAGCCGTAAATGCGCTTGTCTATTTCGCCTATTTTGAAATTCTTGCTAGCTATAAGCTTTGCTTTCATTATCTTATCCCCACTTTTTGAGAATTGTTCTTTGCTTAAATTATACTG
>JAZOOB010000123.1:0-6498 GCA_045654845.1 Eubacteriales bacterium
TAAAGGTCGAGAAAATCCGAAAAATTACTTCTGAATTCCATTGGATTACCTCTTACGTGCTGATTTGATAACATTTTACCATAAAAAGAGAAAAAAGTAAAGAATATATTTCTTTTTTGTTGATTTTGTTATGTGAAAATGATATAATATAAAGTAGTTTTTTGGAGGAATAAAAATGACGTATATATTTGATTTTGATGGCACTCTCGTAGATTCCGTGCCCTATTACGGAAAGGCTATGGAGGACCTTCTCGACGAGCACGGAATAAAATATCCCGATAATTTTGTGGAAATAATCACCCCTCTCGGTTACGGGGGTACGGCAGAATACGTGGTCTCGCTCGGCTTACAGATGAAGCCAAAGGAGTTTGTAGACACTATAATTTCAACTCTTATATACTATTACGAGAACGTTATTCCCCTTAAAAATAACGTGAAGGAAAAGCTTTTTGAATTGAAGGAGGCAGGACATAGCCTTAATATTCTGACTGCCAGCCCTCATATCGTAGTTGACCCCTGCCTGAAGAGGACGGGAATTTACGAGCTTCTTGATAACGTATGGACCTGTGAGGATCTCGGTCATATAAAATCCGAGACGGTGATATACGAAATAGCGGCAAAAAAGCTTGGCAAAAAGGTAGAAGAAGGCTCGTTCCTCGACGATAATATCACCTCGCTTGCTACGGCAAAAAAAGCGGGAATGAAGGCTATCGGTGTATATGAAAAAGTTGCAGAGAATACAATAGACGAGATGAAGGCGATAGGCGACGGATACATATACGATTTTTGTGAACTTTAATGCGAAAAAGGAAAAATAAATGAAAAAAATTGAAAGTATACAGAGCTTTCGTGTCGATCACGATAAAATTGTCCCCGGAATATACGTTTCAAGAATAGACGGCGACGTAATGACGCTTGACCTGCGCACGCGCAAGCCCAACAACGGCGAGTATATGGACACGACTACTATGCACACAGTCGAGCATATGTTTGCGACCTTTGTGCGAAATTCAGAGATAGGCGACAGAGTAATATATTTCGGCCCTATGGGGTGCAGGACGGGATTTTATCTTCTGCTTCGTAATACCGAGATAGAGGAAGCTGTTCTTTGCGTAAAGAAGGTGCTTTCCGATATTATCGCATACGAGGGCGAGGTCTTTGGTGCTACCCGTAAGGAATGTGGCAACTACCTCGATTTAGACCTTGAAAACGCAAAAAGAGAATGTAAACAATACTTGTCAGATTTAGAAAAATACAATCGCACGGACGGTAAATATGATGATTAAAAAGGTAGAGATAGGTATTATAGGCGCGATGGATATCGAGCTTCACGGCTTCCTTTCCAAGATGAGCGAAAAGGAAAGCGTGAGTGTCGGTGGCATCGACTTTTATTACGGAAAATTAGAGGGCAGAGAGGTAGCGCTCGCGGTATGCGGTGTAGGAAAGGTCTTCGCCTCTATGTGTGCGCAGACTATGATCCTTTCCTTTTCCCCCGACCTTATTATAAATACGGGTGTCGCGGGTACGTTAAACGAAAAGATAGGCATAGGCGATATGGTTATAGCTACCGACGTTATACAGCACGATATGGATACCTCGGCACTCGGTGACCCCGTAGGACTTATATCGGGTATAAACGTAGTGAATATTAATTGCGACAAAAATTATGCCGCGCTTATAGGAAAAGAGGCGGAAAAACTCGGAATTCCCTTTATTTACGGCAGAATTGCCTCGGGCGACAAGTTCGTATGCGAAATAGAGCAGAAGGAGAGAATAAAGGCTCTGTTTTCTGCCGACGCCTGTGAAATGGAGGGTGCGGCAATAGGTCAGGTCTGTTACGTAAACGGCGTGCCCTTCTGCGTTCTTCGTGCCATTTCCGACGGTGGAGACGAGGGTGCTTGTATGGACTTCCCGAAATTCGCAAAAATGGCGGCAGAACGTGCTGTCGACGTGCTTTGCGCTTTCCTTTCTTCTCTTTAATAGGAAAAAATTAAAAAGTTCATAAACAGTTATTTAAATATACCTTTACAGTTAAAAATTAAGTATTACAATCAGTATGTTAGAAATCGTTGCCATTCTTTGTGGCGGAAAGGACACTTATGTTTAAAAAAATGGTTGGCTGTGTAAGAGAATATAAAAAGCCGACTTTTCTTACGCTGTTTTTTATCGTTTTAGAGGCGATTATAGAGACCGTCATCCCTTTTATCACCGCTAATCTTGTAAACAGGATTAAGGACGGAGTGGATATGCAGTTCATTCTGAAAACGGGGCTTCTTCTCGTTATCATGGCGTGCTGTTCGCTCGCTTGCGGCGGTATTGCGGGCGTTACCTGTGCGAAGGCGTCTGCAGGCTTTGCAAAAAATCTCCGCGGTGATATTTACAGAAAGGTACAGTCGTTTACCTTTGAAAATATCGACAAATTCTCATCTTCATCTCTCGTTACCCGTATGACGACCGACGTGGCAAACGTGCAGATGTCCTTTATGATGATAATCCGTACGGCTATAAGAAGCCCTCTTATGTTCACCTTCTCTATCATTATGGCTTATATTATGGGTGGTGCGCTGGCGACCGCATTCGTTATAGTAGTACCGATACTCTTGTTTGGTCTTTTCTTTATAAGCAGAAAGGCTATGCCCGCATTCCGTCGCGTATTCCGTAAATACGACCGCTTGAATGAGTCTATTGAGGAAAACGTACGCGCTATGAGAGTCGTAAAGGGATTTTCGCGCGAGGAATACGAAAAAGAGAAGTTCGGCTTCGCGGCTGAAGAGATAAGAAAGGATTTCACAAAGGCTGAAAAGATAGTGGCGTTAAACCGCCCCGTTATGCAGTTCTGCCTCTACTTCAATATGATATTCGTTTTGCTCGTAGGCTCTAAAATGGCTATAACGGGAAGCGGCAGAACACTGATAGACGTAGGACAGATATCCGCTATGCTTACATACGGTATGCAGATACTTATGTCGCTTATGATGCTCTCTATGATATACGTAATTCTTACTATGTCGTCGGAGTCTATGAAGCGTATATGTGAGGTCCTTGACGAAACTCCCTCGTTTGGCAATCCCGAAAGCCCCGTATATGAGGTGAAGGACGGATCTATCGATTTTGAAGGCGTGAGCTTCAAGTATTCCGAGAAAGCGGAAAAATACGCGCTTTCCGACGTGAATATCCGTATTCCCTCAGGTGCGACTGTCGGAATTATAGGCGGTACAGGCTCGAGCAAATCCACACTTGTACAGCTTATCCCCCGTCTTTATGACGTAAGCGAAGGCTCGGTCAAGGTAGGCGGTGTTGACGTACGCGAATATGATATAGATACTCTTCGTTCCTCTGTTGCTATGGTATTGCAGAAAAATCTGCTTTTCTCGGGCACGATAAAGGAAAATCTTTATTGGGGTGACGAAAACGCGACCGACGAGGAATTGAAAGAGGCTTGTAAGCTCGCTCAGGCTGACGAGTTCGTTTCCTCATTCCCCGACGGATACGATACCAAAATAGAGCAGGGAGGCTCTAACGTGTCGGGAGGACAGAAGCAGCGTCTTTGTATCGCAAGAGCGCTTCTTCGTAAGCCGAAGATACTTATTCTTGACGACTCTACGAGCGCAGTAGATACCAAGACCGACGCGCTTATCCGTCGCGGCTTTGCGGAATATATCCCCGAGACCACTAAGATAATAATTGCCCAGAGAATTTCTTCCGTACAGGAAGCCGATATGATACTCGTTATGGAAAACGGCAGAATTTCCGACGTGGGAACACATAGCGAGCTGCTCGAAAAGAGCGAAATATACCGCGAGGTATACGAGCAGCAGGTAAGCGGAGGTGACGATGATGAATAATGCACCTAAAAAGCGCTTTAATAAAAACACCTTGGGAAGAGTAATAAAAATGCTTTTCCGCGCTTATCCCGTCCTTGCCCCTATCACTATCGTATGTATCCTTTTCTCTTCGATAACCTCTTCTATTCCCGCGCTCTTTATACAGAAGGTAATAGAGGCGATAGATAAATGGGCGCCTACTCGAAGCTGGGAGACGGCGGCAGAGGAAGTAGTTCCTATGGTGCTCATCCTTGCAGGACTTTATCTGCTTTCTCTTATAGCAATCGGCGCGCAGACTCTGCTTATGGCGCACATCACACAGGGATTTTTGTGCAAATTACGCCGTCAGATGTTCGACGGAATGCAGGATCTTCCTATAAAGTATTTCGATACTAACAAGCACGGCGATATTATGAGCCGTTACACAAACGATATTGACGCTATCCGTGAGCTTGTCTCACAGTCGTTGCCTGCGCTTTTGCAGTCGATTACGATAGTTCTGTCGGTGTTCTCCATAATGCTTTATTTCAGCGTATGGCTTACACTCGTTTTGCTCGTCGGCGTCGTTGCTATGATGTTCGTTTCGAAGAAGATAGGCGGTGGCTCTGCAAAATACTTTATCCGTCAGCAGAAGTCGATAGGTAAGGCAGAGGGCTATATCCAAGAGAATATGAACGGACAGAAGGTCGTAAAGGTATTCTCGCACGAGGATGAAAGTATTGAGGACTTCGACAAGATAAATGAAGAACTCTTTGAGGATAGCCGTCGTGCGCACGCTTATGCGAACACCCTTGGCCCTATCATTATGAATATAGGAAACATCCTTTACGTTCTTATCGCTATCGTCGGCGGCTTGTTCGTTATTACGGGAATAAAGAATTTCAGTATTTCGGGCTTTATATTTGATATAAGCGTTTTAGTCCCCTTCCTTAATATGACCAAGCAGTTTACGGGTAATATAAACCAGCTTTCACAGCAGATAAACGCGATAGTAATGGGTCTTGCGGGCGCGACGAGAATGTTCTCGCTTATGGACGAACAGCCCGAAGCGGACGAGGGCTACGTAACTCTCGTAAATGCAAAGCTCGACGAAAACGGCAATATAGAGGAAAGTGAAGAGCGTACGGGCATCTGGGCTTGGAAGCATCCTCACACGGACGGCACGCTCACCTACACTCTTTTGCGCGGTGACGTAAGACTTAATGAGGTCGACTTCGAGTATGAAGAAGGAAAGCCTGTTCTTCACGAGGTTTCCGTATATGCGGAGCCTGGACAGAAGGTCGCGTTTGTCGGCGCAACGGGTGCGGGAAAGACCACTATTACAAACCTCATAAACCGCTTCTACGATATAGCAGACGGAAAGATACGCTACGACGGAATCAATATAAACAAGATAAAGAAATCCGACCTTCGCCGTTCACTCGGCATAGTTTTGCAGGACACGAACCTCTTTACAGGAACTGTAATGGAAAACATACGCTACGGAAAGCTTGACGCGACGGACGAAGAGTGTATAGCGGCGGCAAAGCTTGCAGGCGCAGACGACTTTATTACAAGATTGCCAAACGGCTATAACACCGAGCTTTCTAATAACGGCTCAAATCTTTCGCAGGGACAAAGACAGCTTCTCGCCATAGCGAGAGCAGCGGTCGCAGACCCGCCCGTTATGATACTCGACGAGGCGACCTCTTCTATCGATACGAGAACCGAGGCGATAGTGCAGAGAGGTATGGATAAGCTTATGGAGGGCAGAACGGTATTCGTAATTGCTCACCGCCTTTCCACCGTCAAGAATTCCGACGTAATAATGGTACTTGACCACGGAAGAATTATCGAACGCGGTAACCACGAAAAGCTTATTGCCGAAAAGGGAACGTATTACCGTCTCTACACAGGCGCATTCGAGCTTGAATAAAAAAAGGGGTGCTGATTTTGAATAAGGAAGCTATTGGCACGGTTATAACCGTAAAAAAACAGTGGTGGCTGAAGGTCAACACGAAACCCATAAGACTGCACGCCCTTGACGGCGCGACGTTTCCCTATATCATCAAGGTCAGCTATGTTGCGGACGGGCGCGAATATACAAAAAGAAAATGGATTCGTGCAGGCGCACCCGTTCCACATGTAGGAAGTCTTGTAAAGGTAATCTATTCTGAAAGCAACCCCCAGAAAGCAAAATTACTTTAAAACGAAAAACACCCGACGGATAATTCCGTCGGGTGTTATTATTTATAAAATCAATCTGCTACAATATCCGCTTTTATATAAATTTCTTTGTATTGCACGCCGAATTTCAAGGCTTCGTTGTGGTCGTCGAAATATACGTCAAGGTGCTTTCTCTGTATTGCGCTACCTCTGTCCTGTACTCTATATTCCATTCCATCTATCAAAAGCATAGTGCCGAAGGGAAGGAGGCTCGTGTCTGCCGCCAAGGTGTAGTTTGCCTTTGCTCTTTCGCCCGACGAGGTAATGACAATCACGCCATTTTCATCCGTCGGTCTGTTTTCGCCCCATTTGCCACAGCATTTAGCGCACGGACAGTATGCGGTGAGCTTAAACGTGCCGATGCTCACGTAGCCCTCGGGAGCTTTCGGCAGGGTATATTTATGTAGCTTTATAAGCCCTTCGAGAGAAAGATTGTTTTCCCACTCGGGAATATAGTGCTTTAGTTCCT
>JAZOOB010000124.1:0-1547 GCA_045654845.1 Eubacteriales bacterium
AAAATGAAGCGCGTCATAGACAGAGAATTGCCCGACAGCGACAAGGAGACCTTGCTCGTCATCGATGCGACGACAGGACAAAATGCAGTAAGTCAGGCAAGAGAGTTTAAGGAAGCGGCGGATATTACGGGTATCATTATGACTAAGCTTGACGGTACTGCAAAGGGCGGTATTCTGATCTCTGTCAAAAAGGAGCTCAATATTCCCGTTAAGTTTATAGGTGTTGGCGAAAAGGCGGAGGATATGCGTCCTTTTGATGCAGACGAGTTTGCGTCAGCTCTTTTCGATAGCAGCGAGGAGTAATATGAAGATACTTTTAGCTTCAAGAAACAAGGGTAAAATAAGAGAAATCAAGGTTTTGCTTTCCGAATATATAGACGACGTCGAGGTGCTTTCTCTGGACGACGTAGGTTTTTGCGAAGAAATAGAGGAAAACGGAACTACCTTTGAAGAAAACGCGAGAATTAAAGCTAAAGCAGGTGCTAAGCTCGGATATATCTGCATTTCGGACGACTCAGGTCTTTCGGTAGATGCTCTTGGTGGCGCACCGGGTGTTTATTCTGCGAGATATTCAGAGCCAAACGCTACCGACGAAAAGAATAATGAAAAGCTTCTTTTCGAGCTTGACGGTGTACCCTTTGAAAAGAGAACTGCCCGATACGTTTGCGCTATCTCTTGTATTTTCCCCGACGGCAGAGAGATTATGGTGAAGGATTCCTGCGAGGGAAGAATACTTACAGAGTACAGAGGTGATGGCGGATTTGGCTATGATCCGCTCTTCTACGTAGATAAATATAAAAAGACTTTTGCAGAGCTTTCTTTGGATGAAAAGAACGTCGAAAGTCATAGAGGAAAGGCAATGAGGAAATTCTGCCGAGAATTTTCTTCAGTTTTAGGTAATAAATAATATGCTTACAAGTAAACAAAGAGCATATCTTCGCTCTCTTTCCACCTCGCTTGATACTATTTTTCAGGTGGGAAAAGGCGGAGTGAGTGAAGAGATGTGCATACAGATTGGAAACGCGCTGGAGGCTCGCGAGCTTATAAAAGCAAAGGTGCTTGAAAATAGCGGTTATACCGCAAGAGAAGCGGCTGAAGAGATAGCTTCGCAAATAGGTGCAGATGTCGTTTCGGTAATAGGACTCAAATTCGTACTTTATAAAGAATCACAAAAGCACAAAAGGATTGAGCTGTAATGAGTTCATATAAAAAAATAGGTCTTTTCGGCGGTACTTTTTCACCGCCGCATTTAGGACATATTTCTTCTGCAGAGAAATTCGTCTCGCAAGAAAATTTGGACGAGCTTTTGATAATTCCCGCGTTTTTACCGCCTCATAAAGAAATTTCTTCCGACGTATCGGCAGAGAAGCGGCTTGAGATGTGTAACATTGCATTCAAAGACGTAGCAGGCGCTCACGTTTGTGACGTAGAGATAAAAAGACAGGGAAAGAGTTATACCTATCTTACGCTTTCTGAATTGAGCGAAAAATATGAAAACGCGTGTTTTTCGCTTTTATGCGGAACCGATATGATCCTCACCTTTGATA
>JAZOOB010000125.1:0-14076 GCA_045654845.1 Eubacteriales bacterium
GGCAAGCTCTGTCTTGATAGAGCAAAGCTCTGTGCGTATTCTCACGGGGAATACTACGAATTAGGTAAAAAGCTAGGCAAGATCGGCTTCTCTACCGACAAAAAGAAAAAATAATATTTGAAGTACATATGGATAATAATCAGTTAAAAAATAAGGGGAATGCCTTGGCGCTTCTTCCTACCGGAGTTTTTCTCGTTTTATATATCGGTCTTGGAATAATCTTCAACGACTTTTATAAGATGAGCGTAGTCGTCGCATTTCTTGTAGCAATTCTTGTAGGCTGTTTACAGCATAAGAGCTCATCCTTTGACGAAAAGCTCAGCATTATGGCAAACGGTCTTTCCGACGCTAATATCGTCACTATGATACTTATATTTTTGGCGGCAGGCATTTTTGCAGGCGTGCTTGGCAGAGACAGCGCGGCGAGTGTCGCAGACCTGTTTTTAAGCTTCATTCCTGCGCGTTATTCCGCTTTGGTGCTCTTTATAGTGTCCTGCTTCGTGTCTACCGCTATGGGCACTTCCTGTGGCACTATCGCGGTTATAGGACCTATCGCCTGCTCTCTTTCGGGCAACACGGGAATAAGCCTCGCTCTCTGTATGGGCTCGGTGGTCGGTGGCGCGATGTTTGGCGACAACCTCTCGTTTATTTCCGACACGACGATAGCGGCTACCTCTACACAGGGCTGTAAAATGAAGGACAAATTTAAGGAAAACTTCTTTATAGCGCTTCCCGCCGCGATTCTGACGATAGCAATTCTTCTCGTTTTCGCATTCTCGTCAGAGGGGGTTGCCGATTATACGCCGAATACGCCAAACCTCTGGCTCATAATCCCCTATATACTCGTTCTTGTCGGCGGTATAATAGGTATAAACGTGTTTGTCGTTCTTTTGGTCGGTATAGGAGCCGCCTTTATTATAAAGCTCTGCCTTGGCATAGGCTTTGCAGAAATTATTGGCTCTATGGGCTCGGGCGCGAGTGGAATGTTCGAGGTAATTCTCGTCACCCTTCTCGTAACCATGCTTAGTGGAATTATGCGACGCTTCGGTGGCTTTGACGCCTTATTATATTTTGTAAGACGCACGTTTAAGGGTAAGGTCGGAGGACAGCTCGGCATCGGCGCTCTCGTTTCTCTTATGGATATAGCCACTGCGAACAACACTGTCGCTATCGTTATGGCGGCACCTATCGCAAAAACGATAAGCGAGGAATACGGCATCACGAATACGAAAACCGCGTCACTCCTCGACATTTTCGGTAGCGTGGTGCAGGGCATTCTTCCCTACGGCGCGCAGATGATATACGCGATTTCCGCAATTACTGTCGCCTATGCAGGCGGTGTTATCCCCTACACAGTATCTGCCGTGCAGATAATCCCCTATCTGTTCTACCCCTTCCTGCTCGCAATAAGCGCTATCGTGTTCTCCTTCTTTTCCAAATCAAAGAAGGCAAAGTAAAAAACACCTATTCTTTCAAAATACAAAAAGGCGAGATTTCTCGCCTTTTTCTAATTGTTCATAAAAAAAGAGATATGCTCGCGCATATCTCTTTTTGTTTTCTTTTATTCAGCCTCGGTTTCGGTCTCGGCGTCTTCCTCTATTATAACCTCTTTTATGGTTATATTTTCAAGAAGGAATGCAGAGAGCTTGTTATAAAGGCCTGCCTGTGCGAAGTAATCCTCGCCGTATGCCTCAAGCACCTGCTCCTTAGTCACCTGCTGACCGTAGGTGTAATAGTAATTGTAGATAAAGGATTCGATAAGAGCATTTACTGTGTCTTCTCTTTCCTTATCATTTTCGTACTTGATTTTTTCTTCCTGAATAAGATAGTTATCTACCATATTCATAAGAATATTTTTCTTCGCTATCTTTTCGATATTTGCTTCAAGATTATAGGTCTTGTCATAATCCGAGCCGAAGAAATCGGGTGCGAACTCTTCCTCTGTCTTATAGGGGAAGTCGCTGTATTGCTGAGAATACTGGGTAAAGGCTTCGGCAATCGAGGTCTTGTAATAAGCAATCGCTTCTTCTAACGCCTCTGCGGGATATTCCTTTACAGTCGCCTTATCGTAAAGCACCAAAAGAAGATTTTCAAGAGCCGTCTGCTCGACAGTAGCCTTTCTGCTTGCTACAAGCTCTTCTTTGAGCATGTTACGGAATTCTGCGATGAGAGCCTCGCCCTTCGTGCCGTTTTCGCTCTTATACTTAATGGTGTTTGTAATAACGTCCTCGGTAAGCTCGGGAAGCTCTACTCTCGAAAGGCTCTTTACGATTACGTAGAAGGTCGCTTCCTTGCCGGAAAGCTCTTCGTTGCTCTTGTAGGGGTCGGGGAAGGTCGCCTTTACTGCTACCGCTTCCTCCATAGTCGCATACTTGACCTTCATAGTGAAGCTTGCGTTTTCCTCTTCTCCGTCGTTCGTTACGTCGTAAGAAGCATCAAAGGTGAACGCAGTGCCAACCGTCTGTCCTACTATCTTATCTACGAAAATAGCGTCTGACGCCTTCGGATTTGCAAGGTCGATTCTCTTGTCCTTTACTTCGCCGGTTTTTTCTGCTCCGCTTTCGTCAAGATAGGTGTAGGTGTAAGAAACGTATGCGATATAATCCGCTTTAACCTTTCCGGAATCTATCTTTGTAAAGGATGTCTCGTTCGGTACTACGCCGATAAGTCCGTCCTCAAAGCCGTCTATAAAAGTGCCGGAGCCTATAACGAGGTCTGCAGGGGTAGGATCAGCATAGTTGCTTCCGCCCTCAAAATCAACTCCGTCAAGCTCGCCTCTGAAGTAGATAGCAACGGTGTCGCCCTCTTCTATCGGCTTGTCGGTATAAACGGTCTTTTCAACCGAATTTGTAAGAATATACTCGACATAACCGTCAACGTCGTCCTCGGTTATTTCGGGATATATCTCCGCCTCAACCTCGACACCGATATAATCGGCTCTGTCGAGCGATATATAGTTCTTCATCTTCTCCTTCGTAAAGTCGAAGCCCTCGCCATCTTTCTTGTCCTTTCCGCAGGACGCGAAAATAAGCGTCGAGGAAAGAATGAGAACGAAAACGAGCAAAAGTGATAAAGCTCTTTTCATTTGTTTTCTCCTTAATATATAAAATGAGCGTCAGTCCTTCTTATAAAGGTCTGCTTGCGCTGTAGCCAAGGCGTCACAACGCTCGTTATATTCGTGTCCGTTATGCCCTCTCACCCAGAGGACCGTGACCTTATGCTTTGAAAGCAGGGACAAAAGCTTTTCCCAAAGGTCAGGGTTTTTCGCCTTTCCCTTTTTCCAGTTATCTCTTCTCCAGCTTTCTGCCCAGCCGAGATTTATCGCGTCTACCACGTATTTGGAATCGGAATAAAGCTCGACCTCGCAGGGCTCCTTTAAAGCAGACAAGCCCTCGATAACCGCAGTCAATTCCATACGGTTATTCGTGGTTTCCGCCTCACCGCCCGAAAGCTCTTTTTCTATGTTTTTATACACGAGAATTGCTCCCCACCCGCCGTTGCCGGGATTTCCGCGACACGCGCCGTCGGTATATATTGATACTTTTTTCAAGCCTTATACCTCCTTTTGCGCTTGCGGGTGGTTTACAATTTTCCCTTCGGCTTATTCAGCCTTTTCTTCAGTCTCTTCTTCTGCTGCTTCTTCTGCAACGGCAACCCAAGTGATAAGACCGCCGTCAAAGTCGGTGTTATAGTCCTCGTAAATCTTGTCGAGAATCTTTTTCTTCATTGCGGACTCGGTGACGTATGTGTCGGTAAGTCCGTCGACAGATGCCTGCGCGTTATATTCTGCGAGGTCTTTTATTTCATCATCGGTATATCCGTAGCCGAAAATGCTGTTGTAAAGTCCGAAATACTGCTTATAGTACTCTACCATAGCTTCCTTGATTTCAGCCTTTACAGCCTTCTTGTCTGCCTTTGTAACATTATCTACGCCAAGATCCTTTGCGATAGAATAAAGTGTGAGCTTGCCCAAAACAAAAGCTTCTGCGTCTGCCTTCATTACCTTTTCGTAATCAGCGTCTCCGTAGTATGCCTTTGCATATTCCTCAAGGGTCTTATAGCTTGCCTGCAAGGAATCTGAATCCTGTCCTGCATAGTAGTCGTATTCGAGGTTATTCTTTTCGGTCTTGATGTAGGAATCAATAGTGCCTGCGGGGTAGCTCTCTACCTTTACGTTTTCGGTGAGCGCCTTCCATATAGCGTTCTGTATAAGCGCCTTGAAGTTTTCTTTATCCTCAGCCTGCTTTTCAGCATACTTCTTGATAAGATCAGCCTTTACGCTTTCCTTATATGCGGTAAGAGCATCCTCTTCCTCGGTCTCAAAGCCGAGCTTCGAAATGGTTTCCTTATCCATGGACGCGAGCTCTTCTATTACTACGTAGAAGAATGCTTCCTTGCCCTTGAGCGATGCTTCACCATAATCGTCGGGGAACTTAACAGAAATCTTCTTCGCCTCAATATCGAGTGCGCTCTTTATCTTTGCAGAGAAGACTACGGTGTCGAGAATCTTATCGCCGTCAGCGTCTATCTGAAGGTCGAAAACTATTGTATCACCGATGCTCTTATTAACGATATTGTTGATGATGTCCTCGGAAAGAATTTCGGTCTCGTCAAGCTTTACAGCGAGGTCCTCATAGTCCATATAGGACTTCTTCTTGCCCTCTTTGTCCTCTACGCCGTATGCGCCGTAAATGTCGAGTATAACGGTGTCGCTTGCTTCAACGAAGCCCTCAAGTCTCTTCGTTATAGAGGTCTCGCTCGGAAGTATACCGATAAGTCCGTCCTCGAAGCCCTCGATAAATCTGTCAGAGCCTATCCAGAGAAGAGTGGGCTTCTCATTACCGAAGTTGGTACCACCGTCGAAGCCGAGCTCCTTGCCCTCTTCGTCTGCCGTAACGCCTCTGTAATAGATAGCTACTATATCGTTTTCCTTTATTGCGCGGTCGGAGGCAAACAATTCTGCTCTCTTGTCGCCCTCAAAGCTATCGAGTGTGCCGATTATGTCATCTATTACCGCCGCACTGTCTACGTCGGTCTGGATCTCGATAGGAAGCTTTTTATAATCTGCTTCGATATAGGAAATATACTCGGATAAATCCTTGCCCGCATAGTCAAACGATTTCTTACCGCAACCAACGAATGCAACAGTGGAAAGAATCATCATCAATGCAAGGACTGTGCTTAAAATTCTTGTCTTCATTTGCTTTTCCTCTTGTTTTCTTAATGTATGTTTTAAATCAAAAGATTACAACAATATATTGTACCATAAAATCTGTATAATTGCAATAATTTTTTGTATTCTATGGACTTTTAATAGATTTTTTCGTAATCGGGCGTTTTCCCGCTTAAAATGACCTTTATGTCGTTATAGAATTTCTCTACCTCGGGCGCACTTATATAGAAATACGCACCGCCGTCTACCGACACCAAGACCTTTCTTTCGGTGTAGGGATAGAAATCTATTTTTCTCTTTTCTCCGTTATTTAAGGTCAAGGTAAGCTCTAATATACAGTTTTCTCCGTCCGATATCAATTCGTCAACAGGCGTTTTTCCGTCATAGTCTCCCGAATAATAAACGGTGAGCATATTCATATATAATTGTCTATAATTGTTTACAACTATGCTCGAGGACGTTTCCTTGTGGTACACCTTGGAAAGCGTCTTTTTCTCTCCCTCTCCGCTCTGTGCCAGAAGGAAGGTATGCGTTTCCTTCGCGTCGGCGTAGTTAAACTTGAATTCGGTTATTGCTATATCGTTTATATTTGCGGAAAAAGGCTTGTTCGTTACCCATTTTGAGAAGGGATAAGAGACGAAATCCATTTTACTGCCGTCCACCTTCGCTATAATGTCGTAAAGAAGGCTTCCCACGTAGTAGCTTCCGTCGTCCTGCTTTTCGCTTATATAAAACATATTCATTATAAAGTCGGAAGGAATTACGTCGTTTACCCCGTCGATGCCCTTTATCTTCTGCGGGGATTCGTAATATACCTTATATTCGCCAAGACCGTATTCTTCCATCTTCTCGGCACTAAGACCGAATTCCACGACCTGAGTTCCCTCAAGGACGCCTACGTTTTCAAGTATACCCATATATACCGAGGTGTTCGGCGTATAGGATCTCTTGTCGCGCGGGTCGGTTATCTCGTAGACCTCGCCTGCCGCAAAAAGCGAGCGCTCGTCCATATTGAGATAATTGAGACATATTTCGAGACGGTCGAAGCCCATAAGCTCGATTACACAGTACTCGACCGTTCTGCCCGCAAGCGTTTTATTTTCAAAGTTGTCGGGGTATTTTCTCTTAAAGGTGAAGTCGCCGTCGCCTATTTTCTTGCCCTCGAATGCGTCCTTTATGGCGACCTGCGCTTCTCTGAGGTCGTAGCTGTCCACCATGACCTCGCCAAGCGTGTTGTCCTCTTTTATTTCACAGTATGCAAACTGTACCGAATCGTCGCGTCGTACCTTTTCTTCCTTATCGGTTATCTTCGTCCAAAGGGTAAAATCCTTCGTGTAATAATAACCGTAATTAGTAAATTCTCTTGAAAGCACGGGCTTTACGTAATATTCGGGCGCATTTTCTACCGCTTTACCCACGTTTGTGGTCTGGCTGACATAGATAGCGTCTGCACCCTCTCTGCGCAGATAATAGCCCTCGTCTGTGACGGTCTTTTCACCTACGTAGACCTTATATTCCTCGCCATCCTTGGTTTTAAGAATGAAGTATGCGGGATTGTCTGCGTAGGAAAGTCCGTATTCGGCATAGGTTTCTTCGGTTATTTCACCCTGTATTATCTTTTCGCGCACGTAGGTAGTACCGACAGCGACCACGATTTCAGAAATTTTTTCCTGATCGTATTCGGGCAGAAGATAGGTCTTATCCCCCTCCTTGATTACGAAATCGGAATATTTGTCCTTGTCGTCATAGCGTACGAAAGAGAAATCCTCTTTTCCATTATGCACGCTTATTTCTTTTATATCCACTCTGTCTACCTTCTCGTAGAGCAGTCTTATGTTATGATAAAGACCCTCGCCCTCGTCCACTACGGGTGGGGGTGCGGGTGGCTCTTCTTTATTTACTAACGGTGTTACTACAAATATGTAAACCAAAAGAAGAAGCAAGAAGGACAAAGCGAGAATAAGTGCAAGTTTTTTCTGTTTTCTCATATCCTTCTCCTTACATATACTTTCTCTTGCCCGTCACGTAAATACATACGAAGGGTATTACTATAAGAGGCAGAATAAGACTAAGCGCGGTATAAAGCATAGCCTTTTTCGACGACATCGCGCGATAGGTCTTTACTACCACCTTGTTTTCATATACCTCTCTTATCTCTGTCGACATATCGTCGGTCTGTAAAATCTTTCCACCGTAATTTGCCGTGTTCATAGAGAGCGCGCCAAGAGAATCGCTCGCATACACGTCGGTACGGGAAAGAGATCTTACTGCAGAGAACAGGATATCGTAATTCGCGTACGCCTCGTTATTTAACTGAGACGAGGAAGTAAACGAGCTACTTGCCCCGTAAAATACGTAGGAATAGTAGTGCGACACCTCGACACTCTTTACTCTTGCGGTTATAGCGGCGAGATGATAATTGCCCGAATAGTCGAAAAGAAGTCCGTCTTCGTCATACGCTCTTGCCGTAGACGAGGAAAGAAGCACGGGTGAATACATAGCGGTAAGCCCTGGGGTATAGAACTTCTGATTTTCTTCCCATGACATCGTAATGTATCCCGCATCCTTTATAAAGGTCTTCGGGGGGCTCGCCAGATTTATAATATCGCTGTAAAGCGATGCGCCCAAGGGCTCTTTTTCCGCGTCGGGATAGACGGCAGACACGAGAGTTCTGTCATCGCTTTCCCCCACTCTGTCCTTTATCTGCAAAGGCTCTGCCTTCATTCCCCATTCAGAAAGATATTCTTCAAGGGTGGGCAGAACGACAAACGGGTCCTTGAATACCATAAGCGAGCCTACCTCGTCAAGATATCTGTCTATCTTTTCGATAGGTGAAGTTTCGTTTACGTAATAATAGCCTTCTCTGTCAAGCTCCTTTTTGAAATTATAGTCGCTTGTAGGGGCGTTTATTATGAGAAGAGCGCAGTCCTCGGGAATGTCCTCTTCGTCAAGGTTTACAGTCTTTACTTTAAGTCCGTTATCTATAAGAAGTCTGTAAAACTCAAAAGCTTCTTTCGACTCTTGTGAGTCGGGATTGTTTTCGTCATACACTGACTCACCGTGACCTACCGTAAAATAGGCTGTCGGTGTCTCGTAAGCCGAGAGCGACAAGAATGCGTTTGCTATCTTGTATTCACCGTTGAACGCCCAATAGTCGCCTGCGGAATCATAGCTCCAGAAGGTCTGCGCGCCGAGGATTCTGAAGCGCTCGCCACAGCTGATAATAACGTCTCCGTCCTTGATTTTTGTGGCTGACGTGGTCTTGTATTTCTGCACTGCAGTCGGGTTTTTCGAAATGTTTACCGTTTCGACCTTTATATTGTCCTTATACATTTCGATTTCCTTTGCCATTATATAGACGTATCTCGTCTGGTAATTAGCCAAAAGAAAGTCCTTGTCTGTGCAGAAGGTGATGGTTATTTCCTTATTTACGTCCTTTATCTCTTCCTTAAAATCCTCGGAAAGAGTATAAAGGCGCTCGTCTGTCGCGTCGATAAAGCCGTTTTTCTCTATTACCCAAGCGTCAAGACCAAGGTTTATCAAAAGCATTATAAGGATAAGAGAGATAGCCAAGACAGAGCTTGCTAATCTGTTCTTTCTTATTTTCTTTGCAAAGGTTTTAAAGCTTTTCATCTGTTTTTCCTCCTTGTCAAAAGGATAAAGGAAGAAAGTCCGATAACGAGAGGAATAATCAAAACGAGAATAAAGGCGTAGGTCTGACTCGTTTTAGAGGTGAGACCCTCTATCATCTCGTTTCCTATCGGCATAATGTCCGTGCCGATAAGATTGTGATCCGAGCCTGCTCTATCCATAATTGTAAACAATAGTTCACGGTTAGAATAAACCTCGGAATTTATTACGTCGTTTGCGCAGAGATATGCGCCCGACGAAAGTATTACTCTGCCATATTCGCCCTCAGACATCGCAAGCAGAGTGAAATTTCCGTCACTTGAAGAAAGCACGCCGTTTTCATACGCCTTCGCAGAAGAAGACGAGGCAAGAATAGGTTGCGCCTCACCGCGCTCTCCCTTAATAAGAGTAATAGGCGACGCGTCCTTTACTACGGTGTACGAGGAATTATATTTACTTACGCTCTCGTAAAACTCTCTGCCAAAATCGGTGTCCGTATATTGCGCGACAAGCGTGTAGCCGTCGTGAGTTATCGAGCTCTCCGCGTCGTTTATTATAGCGCTTGACGTATTCATTCCAAAATCAAGAAGAAGCGCGCGAAGATTTTTAAGCTCGCTTTTTACGTATGGGTCAAGGGTGACGAAAAGCGTACCGCCACGCGAAAGGAATTCATAAAGACGCTCGCTTTCAGAAACTATACCCGAGGCAAGCGACGCCTTTTCTATGTCGTATATCGGGTTTGCCATAATTATAAGAGAGGCATTTTCGTCTATTTCTTCTGCAAACAAATCGAGCATTTTCACTTCATAGCCCGACGCATTCAGCATATTGTAAAGACCGAGAAGCGAGGAAAAGCTCTCCCCGTGAGTATTCGTAAAGTAGGCGATAGGTCTTTTTTCCTTCTGCACCCACAGAATAGAAGAAAGCATTACCTCTTCTCCGTTATAGGCGGTGATTACACCCTGTGTATTCAGGATGAAGAAGTCGGAAAGGGTGAGCACCTTATATTCAGCCTCTGTCGCGACTATGACGGTCATTTTGTTTATTTTCGCCGTCTGCACGCGCTCTCCGTCCTCGTTTATCTCATATTTATACTTTGAAACCTCTTTAGGCTGTAAATATATATTTACATTTTTGACCTTTACGAAATCATGCTTTTCTGCAAGCTGATTTGCAGTCTGCCATACGAGGTTATAGATTACGTCCTCTTCAAGCTCCTCTTTTTCCATACAGAAGATTATTTCGGTATTTTCCGTAATACCCGAAAGCTCTCTTGTAGAGGTATCGCTTATCGTATGCTCGTAGCTCTCCTCCTTGAAGAAATACCATTGGTATTTCGTGGCGAGCGCGAATATTATCGTGTTAAAGACCGCGATAGCACAGATAAATGCCAGTGTCAGTGCCGTACCGACCCTCGCGTGCTGTCGCGCTCGGTTACTCACAAAAAACTTTTTCATTTCTTCTCCTTTGCTCAGCTATATCGGCGCTTATCGTATACGCGCACGGTAAGGAAAAGAAATACTGCGGTTATGGAAAGGTAGTAGATAAGGGCGGAAACGTCAAATGCTCCCTGCGTGAAATTCGCATATCTCGAGAATATCGAAACGCTTCTCAAAATAAAGCGGATAAAATAAACGGGGATAAAGGAATTGAGCAGGCTTATAAGCATAAATACCAAAAGAATTCCTATCGTTCCGACAGCAGATGCGAGCTGATTTTCCGTAAGTGCGGAAACGAATACACCGACAGAAATGAACGCCATTCCCACGAGCAAGGAAGCGAAAAGGCTACCCAAAACGATAGGTGTCTTTACGTCAGCGTAAGCGTAAAGAATTACTATCTGTAAAGACGAAACCAAAAGACAACCGCCGAAAATAGTGTATGCCGCAAAGAATTTTGCGAGCACCATAGAGGAAATAGACACGGGGGCGGTGAGCAATAATTGCTCTGTCTTCTGCTTTCTTTCTTCACTGAAAAGCTTCATAGTAAGTATAGGAAGAAGCACTACGAAAACGAAGTTAAGATAAGTAAAATAGGGGGTTACGTCTGCGGAAAGTGAAAAGAAGGTGGTGTAGCAGAAAATAGCTCCGCTTATTGCAAGGAAAACCGATGCAAAAATATATCCGATAGGCGTAGTAAAATACGCTCTCATTTCTCTTTTGTAAATAGACAGCATTTCTTTTCTCCTCTCTTATCTTACTTTCTTGTCTGCGTTTTTGTCGACGAGCTTCAAAAAGATTTCTTCAAGCTCTGCGCCAACGGGTGCAATTTCGAGTATGGGAAGGTTATTTTCCGCACAAGCGTAGAAAATAGTCTTTCTTATATCTATTCCCCTCTCGCTTTCAATACGGTAAACACCGCAGTCGGTGCTTCTCACCGTCAAATCCTCTTCGACGCTCAGAATTCCGTTTTTGCCCTTCAAGGTGGAAATTATCTTCTGCTTATCTCCGTAGATTTTCGCCGAGAAGCAGTTGTTATCCTCGAGTGCGCGGGTAATCTCGCTCGTCTTTTCGTTTGCGATAATTTTACCCTTGTCTATTATTATGATTCTCTCACAGACGGCTTGTACCTCTGAAAGAATATGAGTGCTGAGAATTACCGTATGCTTTCTGCCGAGCGCGCGGAGAAGGTTTCTTATCTCTATTATCTGCTTGGGGTCAAGGCCTACTGTCGGCTCATCGAAGATGATGACAGACGGGTTTCCTATAATAGCCTGAGCAATACCTACTCTCTGCTTATATCCCTTTGAAAGATTTCTTATAAGGCGTTTATATACGTCGGCAAGCTTTACAGTATCTACGACCTCTTTTAAGTGCTTTTTTCTGTCAAGGGTGCATTTTTTAAGGTCGAAAATAAAGTTTAAGTACTCCTCTACCGTCATTTCGGGATAAAGAGGGGGCTGTTCGGGCAAATATCCTATCTTCTTTTTCGCTTCTACGGGGTCGTCGAGAATATCTATACCCGCAATAGAAACGCTACCCTCGGTGGCAGAAAGATAGCCTGTCAGAATATTCATAGCCGTACTCTTTCCCGCGCCGTTAGGGCCGAGAAGTCCGACTATCTCTCCTTCCTTTATCTCAAGCGAAACGTCGTCAAGCGCTATATTCGTGCCGTATCTTTTCGTAAGATTTTCAATTTTTATCATTTTATAGCTCTCCTTTGGCAAAAAGGACTTTGCCTATTATACGTATTATTATATTTTGTAGGAATTAAATCCTTAAAAGTATAACACCATTATATGAATAGCCTATGAATATAGAGCAAAACCGAAAAAATTTTTTTGTTTTTTACTGCTTTTTCAGTGATTTTTTGGACTTTTTTTCTTTTTGGGGTAATTTTTTTATTTCTTCATCTGCCTGTGCGAATAAAAACCCTTTTTTTAGCAATAATATACTCAAAAGAAAAAAATAAAAAATTGTAAAAGAGGTTTTTATGCACCAGAGTAAAAAACAGTACAGTGAATATGCAAAAAAGAGGGCGAAAAGGTCTCCCGTTTTTAAAAACTGTCTTTCGGCTTTTCTCGTCGGCGGTCTTATATGCGCGTTTGGTGAATCTCTTTTTTATCTGTATTCCTCTTTCGGCATAGAAGCTCGCTCATCATCTGCTCTCGTCACCGTAACTATAATTTTCATTACGGGGCTTCTTACAGGCTTGGGAGTTTTCGATAATATTGCTCGCGTAGCGGGCGCGGGCACGCTCGTTCCCGTTTCCGGCTTTGCAAACGCGGTGGTCTCTCCCGCAATAGACACGAAAAGCGAGGGGCTCATTCTCGGCGTAGGCGCAAAAATCTTCACCGTCGCAGGCCCTGTCATTCTCTATGCCACACTCTGCGGTACTATCTACGGTGTAATCTACTATTTCGCCTCTCTTCTTTTCTGATTTTAGTTAAAATAATTTTTTCTTGGGGGTTTTGCCTTGCAAAAAATAATAAAGCTCGAAAAAAAGATAAAAATAATAGCCTCTGCATCGGCTGTCGGCCACGAGGAATTCTTCGGACCACTCGGTGACCTTTTCGACTTTCACGACGACTCTGACCGTTTTGGCGCAAAGACGTGGGAACAGGCGGAAAGCGAAATGGAAAGAATAGCACTTAATCTTGCGCTGAAAAAAGCCTCGCTTCGCCCGTCGGATATAGACGTAATCTTTGCAGGCGACCTACAAAATCAGTGTGTAGCCTCGTCAACGGGTCTTTCTTCATTTTCTATTCCGTATATAGGGCTATACGGCGCTTGCTCCACCTCGGCAGAGGCTATTTTGTGCGCGTCGGTATTCCTTTCTTCAACTACCGATATAAAAAGATGCGTCGCTATAACCTCATCTCATAACTGCGCGGCAGAAAGACAGTTTCGCACCCCGATAGAATACGGGGGTCAGCGTACGCCGACGGCACAATGGACTGCGACGGCTTCGGGTGCTTTTATTCTTGAAGCCTGTGATTTACCAAAAAATACTAAAAATAATGAAAAAGATAGCGAAATTGTGACAAACGAGCAAAAGGGTATACAAAAAGAGCGAGAGGTTTTCGTTTCCGAGGTAATGCCGGGGAAAATCGTGGATAGCGGAGTTTCCGACGCATCAAATATGGGGGCAGCTATGGCGCCCGCCTGTGCATCGAGTATAGAAAGCTATTTTAAAATGACGAATAAAAGCCCGAGTGAATTCGATCTGATAGTCACGGGGGATCTTGGAAAAGAGGGCTCGTCGATTCTCTATGAGCTACTATCCGGTATCGGCATTGATATAAAGAAAAATCACGTGGACTGTGGCTCTATAATGTACGACGAGAAAACACAGGACTGTCATTCAGGCGGTAGCGGATGCGGATGCAGTGCATCTATCTTAGCATCTCACTTTATTCCGTCTTTAAGAGAGGGAAAAATAAAGAATATTCTTTTCTTGGCGACGGGTGCTCTTATGAGCCCGTCGAGTATACAGCAGGGCACGTCGATTTCGGGTATTGCACCGCTTATAAGAATTGAAAGCTGAAGGCAAAAAATTAAAAATCGGTAATTGACAGTTGAAATTTAAGTGTTTTTTCCTTCAAAAACGTCTTTTTTTCATTTCTTTTAAGGCTTGTTTTGAATGATAAAATTTGCCGTAAACTATTATTTACACGACCTATAATTTTTTGGCGGTTTTCTTCCTTTTTATTATAGTTTTCAACTTTTCAACATGTTGAAAACTTTGCATTTTTGAGTAAAAAACAGGGGTAAAATATGGATTTTTTATTTGATTTTTTAAAAGCTTTTGTCGTCGGTGGGCTTTTTTGTGTA
>JAZOOB010000126.1:0-3859 GCA_045654845.1 Eubacteriales bacterium
GGTCGGGTAGAGGGACAAGTTTGTGCTTAAGCAAAGCGCCAAAAGAAGAACGATTGCTAAAAGTGATTTTTTCATAGGTAAAATCCTTTCAAAATAAAATATTTGTTATGATTTAAAAATCTTATAACACAAAATTGATTATCCCTTGATACCGCTTCTCGATACGCCCTTCATAATGTACTTACGAAGGAAGAGGAATACGAGGAAGAGAGGGGCAGATACGAGCGCTACCGCCGCCATCTGCACGGGGATGTTTACGTCGCCCGTCGATTCGACGAAGGCGTTACGAAGACCGTTCGTTATAAGTCTGTACTCGTCGGAGTCGGTAACGAGGTTCGGCCATACGTAAGAGTTCCACGCGCCCATCATCTTAAGAATGGTGATAGAGATGAGTGTGGGGAGTGAGAGGGGAATCATTACCTTCCACAGATACTTGAGGTCGCTCGTTCCGTCTACCTTAGCGGCGAGGTAAAGCTCGTTCGGTATCTGCATAAAGTTCTGCTTCAGTAGGTATATGTAGAATACGCTTACGAGGAAGGGAACTATAAGCACGGTAAAGGTGTTCATCCAGCCGAGATAGAATACGGTCTGGTAGTTTGTAATGGTGAAAAGCTCACCGGGGATCATCATCGTCGCCAAAAGTATAGCGAAGAGAGTATCCTTACCCTTAAATTCAAGACGTGCAAACGCAAAAGCAGATAAAACCGTGATGATAAGCGAAAGTATAGTGGATACTATACCGACGTATACGGTATTGAGAAAGAGTCTGCCAAGGTTAGCCTCGGTAAACGCCTCTGCATAGTTTCCGAACACGATAGTTTCGGGGAAAAGCGTAGGCACTGAGAGTCTGTACTCGTCAAGAGTTTTAAGAGATGAAATTATCATCCAGTAGAATGGGAAGAGGACTACGAGAGCTATGAATATAAGGAAAATATAGACGAGGGTAGTTCCTGCCGTTTTTCCTATCTTCGCGCTCGCACGGACTTTGTTCAAGTCCTTCGACTTCATTACGCGGATGCTCGAATTTTCCGACACTTCATTCGAGGTAACGTTTTCTGTATTTTTTACTATTTCAGACATATTTACCTCCTTAGAAATGTGTTTTCTTTTTACTTACGTAAAGGTTTATCATCGTTACGATAAAGATGATGCCGAACAGTATCAGAGCCGCAGCAGATGCTTGTCCCTGACGCTTGTCAATGAAGTTGTAGATATAACCGACCATTGTGTTAAGTCTTCTCGGATCACCCGTCGGGCCCATGTCGTCACCGAATATACCGACGATAGAGGAGTATTCCTTAAATCCACCGATAAAGCCCGTAATAACTACGTACGCTATCATAGGGGAGAGAAGCGGTACGGTTATCTTCGAGAATACGCGCCACTTCGGAGTGCTGTCTATTTTCGCTGCATCGTAGTACTGCTTGTTCACGCTCTGAAGACCGCCAAGAAGAATGAGTATCTTGAAGGGGAGCGCGTTCCATATAATGTAGAACGACATAACGAATATGTTCTGCCAGTATCCCGAGCCCTCGTTTATCCAGTTGATAGGCTCGACACCGAAGACACCTAAAATGTTATTGATGATACCCGCAGACTGAATAAGCTCGTTTTCACCGCCGAAGGCAGTACCTACCATGTTGAACATCGCAGCGAATACCATACCGATAGCGATAGAGTTCGTTACGTAGGGGATGAAGTAGATAGTCTGCAAAAATCTTGAAAGAAACTTGATAGAATTCAAGCAGACCGAAATGAGAAGTGCGAGAATCGTGGATATCGGCACCGTTATAACACAAAGCAAAATGGTGTTAAAAAGACAGTCCTTAAATCCCGAGTATGAGATTACCTTTAAGAAGTTATCAATACCGATAGAGAAATTTATTCCGCTCAGCCATTCCATCGTGTCGTAGCCGTTTTGGAACGCCATGGACAGCGTGTTTATGATAGGCCATCCTGTAAACACGAGGAGCAGAGCGATACAGGGGGCAAGGTATAGCCAACCCTTCCATCTGTCAAATTTAGAAGTACCCATTATTTACACCTCAAAAATAGATTCTTTCTTCGGTTTCTTTGTTGAAGATAAATACCTTATGAGGCTTAAGCGAGTAATTTACCGTTTCTTTCGTGACGTCGATCTTGCTGTCAGAGTCGATGATAGAACGGATAACGGGAGAAAGTGCGCTTTCGTGGTTGGAAACTATGCTTACGTCACGTCCCATAACCTCTACGTTTTTAAGCGCGCAGGTAAGAGGTCCCTCTTCGTTGAGAATGAATCCCTCAGGACGAATACCGATGAATACTTCCTGGTCATCGACCGCGGGAGTGTCAAGCACAGCGGAATCGCCTATGTAGAGCTTTTCGCCCTTGATAGCGCCCGTAAATACGTTTATAGGAGGAGTTCCGAGGAACTTAGCTACAAACAGGTTGGTCGGGTCGTCATAAACTTCCTGAGGCTTACCTATCTGCTGTACTACACCGAGCTTCATTACGACGATCATATCGGAGATGCTCATTGCTTCTTCCTGGTCGTGTGTTACGAAGATAGTGGTGATGCCTGTTTCCTTCTGAATACGGCGGATTTCCTCACGGGTCTGCAGACGAAGTCTTGCGTCGAGGTTGGAAAGCGGCTCGTCGAGAAGAAGAACGCGAGGCATTTTTACGAGTGCACGCGCGATAGCGACACGCTGCTGCTGACCGCCGGAAAGCTCGCTCGGCTTTCTGTCAAGGAGCTCGTCTATCTGGACAAGCTTTGCCGCGTATACTGCGCGATCAAGCATTTCTTCCTTTGACATTCTGTCCTCGCCCCTGAGGTTTTCCAAGGGGAAAAGGATATTCTGCTTTACTGTCATGTGAGGGTAGAGCGCGTAGTTCTGGAATACCAGACCTACACCGCGTTTTTCGGGCGACAGATCGGTTACGTCGTCCTCGCCGAAGAATATCTGACCTCCTGTGGGCTTCTGCAAGCCACTGATCATGTAAAGTGTGGTACTCTTTCCGCAGCCAGAAGGGCCAAGCAGACCGACAAGCTTGCCGTCGGGAATTTCAAAGGTGAAATCGTTTACCGCGACAACTTCCTTGCCTGATTTCTTGTTCCTTGAGGGAAAGATCTTGGTGAGATTTTGCAAAACAACTTTCATGAAATCTTCCTTCCTGAAAAAATTATATTTTTATTTTGTTTGTTTTCTTATTTGTATTCTGCGTTTTCCGCCGCCTCGGCGTGGATCTTTTTCTTGTATTCGAGCATCTTTTCTACCGAGTCGAATATCATCTGGCTTGAAAAGTCTACAGTCACCGTACCCGCTATCATATCGTGAATGGGCGTGCGAAGATAAGAGAAAAAGGTGAAGCCTATCTGCATTATAAGTAATATCGCAATCATCGTGAAGCAGAATAACGGCATTATGTTAAAGAACGCCAGCAGTATAACGAAAACGGGAAGCATGGTTTCAAGCGTATACTTTCCGAGAATAGCTCGTACAAAAAGCTGGAAAAAGCTTATTCTGACACCGTCTACTCTCATGACACCCACACCGAATATCTTTTTGCCAAGGGTTTGTCCATTACCGAATAGAATGGGGACCAAAAGCTCAAGGATGGCAAGGGGGATAAGGAGAGAAAACGAAATTATTATAAGTGTCAAGCTTATTACAAGTCTGTTAAGACGGTTTGCCTCTGCATCGGTGGCAAATTCGGCATAAGCCTTATCGTAAATTCCCTTTTCTTCTTCGGTCAATTTCTGATAGTCCTCGAATTTTATATCGAAGTCTACGCCGTAGCTCGTTTCGTAGATTTCGCGTACTTCCTCTCTTTTCGCTACGTTGCCGTCAAAATTCAAAATAGCGGATAGAAGAAATGC
>JAZOOB010000127.1:0-7194 GCA_045654845.1 Eubacteriales bacterium
CAGGCGCTCACGTTTGTGACGTAGAGATAAAAAGACAGGGAAAGAGTTATACCTATCTTACGCTTTCTGAATTGAGCGAAAAATATGAAAACGCGTGTTTTTCGCTTTTATGCGGAACCGATATGATCCTCACCTTTGATACGTGGTATCGTTTTGAAGACATATTCAAAATGGCAGATATCGTCTATATGAGAAGAGAAAATGATGAAGAAATCTCTTTGCAGATAGATAAAAAGGTCGCAGAATATAGAGAAAAATACGGTGCGCGCATAAAAGAGCTTAAAGGCGAGGCGCTTGAAATATCGTCCACTATGCTTCGTCATTATATTGCAAATGGCGATAATACTTCTGATTTTTTGACAAAGGAAACAGAGGAATATATTAAAAAATGGAATTTATATCAAGAAAAATAACAGACGCTGATCTTAGTAAAATCGAAGCTGCCGTCAAGTGTGAAATGAGTGAAAAACGCTTTATGCATACTCTTGGCGTCAAAAAAGAAATTGCAAGAATGGGAGATATCTTTCTTCCAGACGAAACAAGAGAGCTTCAGGCGGCTGCGCTTTTGCACGATATTACGAAAGAATATTCTTTTGAAAAACAGTTGCAATTATGTGAAAAGTTTGGTATAATATTAGACAATGTCGATTTGCAGGCTTTAGGCGTGCTTCACTCTAAGACGGGCGCTTACGTAGCAAGAGAAAAATTCCCCGAATTAGTGTCGGATGCTATTTTCAATGCCGTTTATAGGCACACGCTCGGCGCAGAAAATATGTCGCTCTTTGATAAGCTTTTATATCTTTCGGATTTCACCGAGGAGGGCAGAGAAAACAGTTTCTGCCTTGAATTAAGGTCTATATTCTGGAATGATTTTGATAAACTCACAAAAGAAGAACAAATAAAACGTATTGATGATGCGCTTTTGTTTTCTTTTGATTCCACAATTTCAAGACTGGAAAAATCAGGTAGACCGATATCGAAAGAAACGATTTCGGCAAGAGCTTCGCTACTGTCATAATTTTTCTTTCTCTTTTATAGTTATTTATTTTGAAAATAGGCAAACTAAAATATATTTAATTTTGGAGTGCCTATGAAAAATAAAAAATATATTTTTTTACCCCTTATTTTAATTTTTTTACTTTCGTTTGTCGTTTATCTCAAAGCGAGCGACAGTCGTCTTTTACCTACGAAATACGTTAACACAGATGAATATAAAAACGTCACTGTTTTGTGCGCAGGATTTGACCAAGTAGGGAATAACACCGATTCGCTTATTCTTCTTTCCTTGAATACTGAAGAGAAGACCTTGAAGGTTTTACAGATTCCGAGAGATACTTATTTTAAAAAGGATACTACAAACGGAAAGATTAATCAGCTATATTCAAGGTATTATCAAAAAACGAAGAATCACGCTCGGTCTATGAACGACTTGAAGGAAGCCTTTGAGGAAGCTTTTGCACTGCCTATCGACTATTACGTCGCTTTAAACCTTGAAACCGTTTCTTCTGCTGTCGATAAATTGGGCGGTATTAAAATTGATATACCTCACGACTTGAAATACGAAGACCCAGAGCAGAATCTGCGAATTGACTTGCAAAAGGGAGAGCAGATCTTAGACGGAAAAAAGGCACTTTATTTCGTGCGATACCGCTTTGGGTATACCGACGGAGACCTCGGTAGAGTAGATGCGCAGAAGATATTTATGTCCGCGTTTCTTGATAAAATAAGAAATGAGACAAAGCTTACGACAGCGATATCGGTTTTTAGCGAGTGCATAAGGAAAAACGAGACCGATATGCCACTCGACCATATGATCTCGCTTGTAGCTAACGTTTTAAAGGATTCGTCGGAATATCAGGTCTATTATATGACCTTGCCGGGTGAAGCTACGAGAAAGAATATAGATAGCGGTCTTTCTTATTACGTTATTAATAAATCAGGCGCTATCGACCTTATAAAAAATCAGTTTTATTCTGATTTAGTACCTGCGAATTTCGATAGAGACGGTGTTTTTGTAGACGATAGCAGATTGAATTTCAGAAACATTTACTTTGCGCCTAAATTCGAATATAAGGTATATACCGACGAGGATATAAAAAATTTAAAGATAAATACAAAATCAAATTAATGGAGGTGCGAATATGAATGACGCGACCTTAAAAAAAGAATCACTTAGCGAGCCTAAGGATATAGCCATCGAGGCGGTCAAGGCTCTATACTTGAAGCAGGCGGCAGACATCGAGCTATATAACGTAGCCGATAACACTATAATTGCAGAATATTACGTTATTTGCTCCGCGCGCTCCACTACTCATATAAAGGCACTTGCCGATGAGCTTTGCTACAAGCTTGAGCTCTGTGACGTGAAGGCTCTGCGAGTTGAAGGAAAGGACGGAGGCACTTGGGTGCTCGTCGATTTCGGTAGTGTAATAGCGCACGTCTTCGCAAAAGACGCGAGAGAGTTTTATAAATTAGAAAGACTTCTGTCGGCAGATGGAAAAATAGACCTCACAGAAATCTTTAATAATATTGATGAAAATAATTAAATTTACAACATAAAAGAAGGCAGAAAAAATGAAGTACGATTTTAAGACTATTGAACCCAAGTGGCAACAGAAATGGGATGAGGCAAAGGCGTTTGAAGCCAAGGCCGATTACACCATGCCCAAGTTTTTTGCGCTCGTAGAATTTCCTTATCCGTCAGGACAGGGACTTCACGTAGGACACCCCCGTCCTTATACCGCGCTTGATATCATTTCGAGAAAGAAGAGAATGACGGGTTATAACGTTCTTTTCCCTATGGGTTGGGACGCTTTTGGCTTGCCTACCGAAAACTACGCTATAAAGAATAAGATTCACCCTAAGCTCGTTACCGAAAATAACGTTAATAGATTTAAGAGCCAGCTTAAGGCGCTCGGACTTTCTTTCGACTGGTCGAAGGAAATAAACACCACCGATCCCGACTACTACAAGTGGACTCAGTGGATATTCCTTCAGCTCTTCAAAAACGGACTTGCATACAAGAAGAAGATGTCTGTTAACTTCTGTACCTCTTGTAAGGTCGTTTTGGCAAACGAAGAGGTAGTGGGCGGCGTATGTGAGCGTTGCGGCAGCGAGGTCATACATAAGGTAAAGGAGCAGTGGATGCTCAAGATTACCGAGTATGCAGAAAAGCTTATTTCAGGTCTTGACGGACTTGATTTTATTGAAAGAGTAAAGACACAACAGATAAACTGGATCGGACGCTCGACAGGTGCTGAGGTCGATTTCAAGACTAATACAGGCGACGTTATTAAGGTATATACCACCCGTCCCGACACTCTCTTTGGCGCGACTTATATGGTAATCGCTCCCGAATACGAAAAGATAGAGTCTTGGAAGGAAAAGCTTCTTAACTACGACGAGGTAATCGCGTACAGAGAAGAAGCATCAAAGAAGTCCGATTTTGAGCGTACTGAGCTTGCAAAGGATAAGACCGGTGTTCGTTTGGACGGCGTTATGGCTATAAACCCCTTGACAGGCAAGGAAATTCCTATATTCGTTTCCGACTACGTTTTGGCAGGCTACGGAACGGGCGCTATCATGGCGGTTCCCGCGCACGACACGAGAGACTGGGATTTTGCGAAAGCATTTGATCTTCCCATAATCGAGGTAGTTGCCGGCGGTGACGTTCAGAACGAAGCATTCACCGACGTTGAAACCGGTGTCCTCGTTAACTCCGGATTCTTGAACGGACTTGAGGTAGCAGAGGCTAAAAAGAAGATAATCGAATATCTTACTGAAAATAATATAGGTACGGCGAAGGTCAACTATAAGCTTCGCGACTGGGTATTCTCAAGACAGCGTTATTGGGGCGAGCCTATCCCGCTCGTAAATTGCGAGGACTGTGGTTGGGTTGCCGTTCCCGATGAGGAATTGCCCTTAAGATTGCCCGACGTAGAGAGCTATGAGCCTACCGTTACAGGCGAGTCCCCCTTGTCGCTTATCACCGATTGGGTGAACTGTAAGTGCCCCAAGTGTGGAAAGGACGCGAAGAGAGAAACGGATACTATGCCTCAGTGGGCTGGATCTTCTTGGTATTTCTTGCGTTATTGCGATCCTAACAACAACGACGCTCTCGCATCTAAGGAAGCTCTTGATTATTGGATGCCTGCCGACTGGTATAACGGCGGTATGGAGCACACCACCTTGCACCTGCTCTATTCTCGCTTCTGGTCCAAGTTCCTTTATGACATCAAGGCTGTTCCGTGCCCCGAGCCTTACCTTAAGAGAACCTCTCACGGTATGATACTTGGCGAGAACGGCGAAAAGATGTCGAAGTCGAGAGGTAACGTAGTTAATCCCGACGATATAGTAAACGAATACGGCGCAGATACTATGCGTCTTTACGAGATGTTTATCGGTGACTTTGAGAAGTCTGCACCTTGGAATCCCCAGAGCATTAAGGGCTGTAAGAGATTCCTTGACAGATTCGCAGGACTTTTGGATATCGTAGAAGGCAAGGGAATAACTGCAGAGCTTGACAAGCCCTTGAATAAGCTTATCAAGAAGGTAGGCGAGGATATCGACGATATGAAGTTCAATACCGCGATAGCAGCGCTCATGTCCTTTATCAATACGGTTTACGAATGTGGCAAGATAACCTACGACGAGCTTGGCACCTTCTGTATTCTTCTTTCACCCTTCGCGCCTCACTTGGCAGAAGAGGTATGGAGCAATATAGGAAACACCACCCTCGTTTCTATCGAAAAGTGGCCTTCCTATGACGAAAAGAAGATAGTTGATGACACTGTTGAAATTGCTATGCAGTTGAACGGCAAGTTCAGAGGAACTATCACCGTTTCGGCAGGATTGGGCAAGGACGAGCTTCTCTCGGCTGTCAAGGCAGATGAAAGAATCGCACCTATGCTTGATGGAAAGGCTATCGTAAAAGAGATAGTCGTTCCTAATAAGCTCGTAAATATAGTAGTAAAATAAGCTTTTTACACGTCCAAGCGCGCTTAAAACGTGCTTGGACGACCGTATTTACCGACGTTTTTAGGAAAAAACGAAAAAACGCGAATTTTTGTTTAAAAATAACAAATTTACTATTGACATTTTGAAAATAATGTTATATAATATTACGACGCATATTTGTGGGTTATAAGACGGATTTCCGCACCTACAGTAGCGAATTTATATGGAAGAGAGGTGCTTTTCGTGTTTGCAGTAATTGAAACAGGTGGAAAGCAGTACAAAGTTAACGAAGGCGATGTTATCTACGTAGAGAAACTCGACGTAGCTGACGGCGAGACTGTTACTTTTGACAAGGTGCTTGCAGTTTCCGACGGCGATAAGTTCTCAGTAGGTGCTCCGTATGTAGAGGGTGCTTCTGTCGTTGCTAATGTTATCGAAACAGGCAAGGGCAAGAAATTGTACGTTTTCAAATACAAGCCTAAGAAGAACGAGAAGAAGAAGATAGGTCACAGACAGCCCTATACTAAGCTTCAAATTAACAAAATCGTAGGTTAATCATGACGAAAATTGTATTTTATAAGACTAACGACGTTTTTTACGGTTTTGAGGAGAACGGACATACCGGTTACGGCGAGTCCGGTGATGATGTGCTTTGCTCGGCATTGTCTGCTATGACGATGTTGATAATCAATACGATAGAGGTAGCTTATGCTTCCAACGTCGAATACATCATTGACGACAAAACCACAGATATCAAGGTGATTGCCAAAGGCGCACTTTCGAAATTTGAAAAAGACGACAAAAAGCGTTTTGCCGTTTCGGGTCTTATAATGGCTTATTACTATCAGTTAAACGAGTTGGTCGAAGAGTATTACGATTATCTCTCGGTCGACGTTATAGAGAAACCGGTAGAGTAAGCGTTCACCCATTTCGGTTTTACCGAAATACTTATTAATACGGAGGTTTATAAAATGTTAAAACTCAGTTTGCAGTTTTTCGCTCATAAAAAGGGTGTTGGTTCTACCAAGAACGGACGCGACAGTGAGTCTACGCGCCTTGGCGTAAAGAAGGCTGACGGTCAGAGCGTTTTGGCAGGTAACATTCTCGTTAGACAGCGCGGCACGAAGATCGCTGCTGGCGCAAACGTAGGTGTTGGTTCTGACGATACCTTGTTCGCTTTGATCGACGGTAAGGTAAAATTTGAGCACGCAACGAAAGACAAAAAGCGCGTAAGTGTTTACGCAGAATAATTTTTTCAGAAAAGAGTAGGTTTTATCTACTCTTTTTTGACATCTATCACTTTTTAAGGAGATTACATATGTCAATATTAGTGACGGGCGGAACAGGCTTTATCGGCTCTCATACGGTCATTCAGCTTTTGGAAAGCGGATTTGACGTAGTTATACTCGATAACCTTTCTAACAGTAAGATCTGTGTTCTCGACAGAATTGAACAGATTACAGGAAAAAGGCCTGCTTTCTATAAGGTTGATCTTTTAGATGAGGCGGGAGTAAATAAGGTTTTTGACGAGAATCCCGAAATAGATTCCGTAATACATTTCGCAGGCTTCAAGGCAGTTGGTGAGTCGGTTGCTTTCCCGATTATGTATTATCATAACAATCTTACAGGTACTTTCAATCTTTGTAACGCTATGCAGAAGCATAACGTAAACAGAATTGTTTTCAGCTCTTCTGCGACGGTTTACGGCGCACCGAAGACCGTGCCGATAAGAGAGGATTTCCCGCTTTCTACGACAAACCCCTACGGTGAAACCAAGCTTATGATAGAGCGAATTCTCAAGGACGTGACTATTGCCAATCCCGAATTCAGCGTATCTATACTCAGATATTTTAACCCCATAGGCGCACACGAAAGCGGCCTTATAGGTGAAGATCCTAAGGGTATTCCTAATAACCTTCTTCCTTTCGTGTCAAAGGTAGCATTTGGAAAGCTCGAGTGCCTTAAGGTGTTTGGCGACGATTATCCCACGCCTGACGGAACCGGTGTTCGTGACTATATCCACGTAGTAGACCTCGCAAACGCTCATTTAAAGGCGCTTGAGAGAACTACAAAGGTGAAGGGTATCGAATACTTCAATATAGGCACAGGAAACGGATGTTCTGTTTTGCAGATAGTAAAGGCATTTGATTAGGCTGCCGGTTTGCCTGTAAAGTATGAAATAGCAGAAAGACGCCCCGGAGATATTGCAGAATGCTATGCAGATCCCAAAAAAGCATA
>JAZOOB010000128.1:0-7508 GCA_045654845.1 Eubacteriales bacterium
TGACGAGCCTACCGTTCTTCCCTCAAGATTCCCTAACCTTTTGGTGAACGGCTCGGTCGGTATTGCCGTAGGTATGGCTACCAATATTCCTCCTCACAATCTTTCGGAAATTATAGACGGCGTAGTATACAGAGTAGATAATCCCGAATGCTCGGTTGACGAGCTTATGGAATATATTAAGGGTCCCGACTTCCCCACTGCCGCAATTATATACGGAACAAGAGGTATTAAAGAGGCGTACGAAACGGGTAAGGGCCGCGTATACATAAGAGCGCGCGCAATCGTAGAGGACGAGAAAAAGAGAATTATCTTCACCGAAATTCCTTATATGGTAAATAAGTCTATGCTTATCGAAAGCATGGCTAATCTCGTAAAGGAAAAGAAGATTGAGGGAATAACCGCCCTGCGTGACGAGTCCGGGAGAGGCGGTATGAGAATCGTCGTTGAATACAGAAGAGACGCTAACGGCGTGGTAATTTTAAATCAGCTTTATAAGTACACGCAGCTTCAGGATACCTGCTCTATCAATATGCTCGTAATAGACGGAGGAGAGCCTAAAATTCTTTCTCTCGGTGCTATTCTCGACAGATACATAGAATTCCAGAAGAGCGTTATAGTAAACAGAACGAGATTCGACCTTGACAAAGCTCTTCGTGAAATACATATTCTCGAGGGATATAAGATAGCTATTGACAATATAGATGAGGTAATAGCTATAATCAAGGGAAGTGAGTCTATCCCCAACGCAAAGGAAAAGCTTATAGAAAGATTCGGTCTTTCCGACGCTCAGTCCCAGGCAATAGTCGAGATGACTCTCGGTAAGCTTTCGGGACTTGAAAGACAAAAGGTTGAAGACAGAATCGCAAAGCTTTCCGTTCTCATAGCAGAGCTTCAGTCCATTCTTGCCGACGAGGTTAAGATTAAGGATATTCTTAAGAATGAGCTTAATGAGATTAAGGCTAAATTCGGTGATGAAAGACGCACCGAAATCATTGAGGCAACCGAGGAAATTGACCTTGAGGACCTTATTGAAAGACACACCTGCATACTTACCATGAGCCATACGGGCTATATCAAGCGCCAGAAGGCTGATACCTACGTTGCGCAGAACAGAGGCGGTAAGGGCATCATAGGAATGAGCACCAAGGAGGAGGACTTCGTTGAGAAGGTTCTCGTTACGGGAAGCCACTCTCATATTATGTTCTTCACCAACCTCGGAAGAGTTTACTCGAAGAAGGCTTACAGAATACCCGAGGCAAGCAGAACTGCCAAAGGCACGAATCTTGTAAACATAATCGAGCTTCAGGAGGGCGAAAAGGTTACGTCTATGATAAGCGTTTCCGAGTTCGCAGAGGGTCAGTATCTTACAATGGTAACCAAGAAGGGTATCATAAAGAAGACTCTTCTTACCGAGTTCGAGTATCAGCGCAAGGGCGGTAAGATAGCTATAAATCTCGATGAGGGTGACGAGCTTATCTTCGTAAGACATACTCTCGGAGACCAGAGTATTATGATTGCAACCCGTGACGGTATGTGCGTACGCTTCGAGGAAACCAACGTAAGAGGTATGGGACGTGCCGCAAGAGGAGTTAAGGGTATTACTCTTTCGGAGGACGATTACGTTATAGGAGTCAGCATAGTAGACGAGGAAAAGACTCTTCTTACAGTAACCGAAAACGGTATGGGTAAGAGAACGAGCTTCTCCGATTTCCGTGAAATGAAGCACAGAGGCGGTAAGGGCGTTACCTGCCATAAGATAAGCGAAAAGAGCGGTAAGCTCGCCGCTATTCAGACGGTAAGCGATGATGACGACGTAATGATGATAACCGATAAGGGTACTATTATCAGAATGTCCGTATCCGATATCAACGTTTATTCGAGAACCGCGGGCGGTGTTATCGTTATGCGACTTTCCGATAATAATAAGATTATCACGCTTTCAAGACTTGAAAAGATAGAGGAAATCGAGGAAGAAAGCGAGAAGGTCAACGAAGAAAACAAGAGCTTTGAGGAAAACAGTCCCGAGAAAAGCATTGAAGTAGAAAAGGCACCTTTTGATGAGGAGGAGTCCTTTTAATGATTAAAAGAGTTATTTTGCTAACTTTAGTAGTCATAATGGCGGTATTTTCTGTTGTTTCCTGCGAAAAAGTAGAGAACCGTGAATATGATGAAGCGCAGGTTCTATTAGCGGCAAAGGCTCTTATTGAAAAGTCCGAAATTTTAAACGAGCTTTATTACGGAAAAGGAATAGCATACGAGGATGATATAAATCTTGCAACGGGTATATACTATCCTGCTGATGAAATTTCCGTAAGAAGCTTCGGAATAGAAACGGTAGAGGATATAAAAACACTTACGAGAGAATGCTTTACCGTTTCTCTTTCAAACATAATGATAGGAACCAAGCTTCAGGCGGTAACGGATTCGAGCGGAAATCAGAGCTACGTCAGATATTATCAGAAATATGACACGCTCGACCCAAAAAAGCCCGAATGTATAATGGTAAATAAGGAAATCGAGGTTCTTCTTAAGGACAAGGTAACCTATGATTATTCCACTCTTTCCGTCAAGGGAGCAGAGGGGCAGATAGTAAAGGTAACGATTGCCGTTACGGTCGAGAATGAAAAGGGCGACGTGCAGTACAAGACCTTGGAGATAGGACTTCTCGAGGAGGAAAACGGCTGGAGAATTGACACGCCCACCTACACGAGATATACCGACGATTCCTATTATCAGGAACTTCAAAAATAAAGAAAAGGAAAAAGGATAAAAAAGATGACCTTTAAGGAGAAAATAGTAAGACTGAGAAAAATTAAATCCTTGACTCAGGATGAATTTGCCAGCGCTATCGGAGTATCCCGTCAGGCTGTTTATAAATGGGAGTCCGGTCAGTCCTACCCCGAGGTATCAAAGCTTCTTGAAATAAAGCTTCTTTTCGGAATATCGATAGATGACCTTCTTGACGATAACTACGAGGTAGAAATGCCCGAGAAGAAGAAAAAGAAGAGAATCAGCAAGTCTGACAGAGAAAGAATAGAGGCAGAGGTAAGAGCCGAAGAGGGCTTAGATGCCGAGGTCGGTGTAGAAACCGAAGAAATTAAAGCGGAAGAAACAGAAACAGAACAGATTGCCGAAGCTGTTACCGAAACAAAGGAAGAGGTAAAAGAGGCAGCTTACGAGGCAGAGGAAAAGGCAGAGGCACAGGAAAAGAAAAAGGGCTTCTTCGCAAGACTTTTCTCAAAGAAATAAAAACGGAGCAAGGGGAGATTTTTCTCCCCTTGTGAATAAATTAAAGAAATTCAGTCAATAATTTTTAAAAAGATAACGAAAGTTGATAAAACTTAACACGCATACGTATTATTTTTTATAAAAAGCTGTTTTATAAGAAAAAAAGCTCTTTTTAAAAAAGAGCAAGCCTTAATATGACAACAACCGGTAATATACCGAGAAACGGACATAAAATGAAAAACAGAAAAAATACAAAAGGAGAAAACTCTTTTAAGAAAACCGAAAAAGCTGAAGTGCAGGTAACTCATAAAAAGAAAACAAATAAAAGCGGCGGCGAGAACAAAAAAAGCGCCGCTCACGAGATAAACAGTATAAAAGAAAAAAAGACAGAAAATAAAAAGGTAAACAAGCCTATACAAAATAAGATTAAAAAGACAGCGTCTGTTCCGAAAAAGAGAACTATGCACAAGGGCGGAAAGAAGCATACTGAAGACAAAAATATACTTCTTGATGAAATAAACGAGGGGATAAGAATGACGAAAAATAATAAAGAAAAAGAAGTTCGTTTTTCAAATAATGCACCCCGTGTTAGAGAAAAGGATAAAAAGCTTAAAATAATTGCGCTCGGCGGACTTGGCGAGATAGGCAAAAATATGACTCTTTTCGAGTACGGTGACGATATAGTCATAGTTGATGCAGGACTTGCCTTTCCCGATGACGATATGCTGGGTATAGACCTTGTTATACCAGATTTTACTTACGTAATAAAGAATGCTCATAAAATAAGAGGACTTCTTATAACTCACGGTCACGAGGACCATATAGGAGCTGTATCTTATCTTCTCTCCTCCGTTGATATTCCCGTGTACGGAACAAAGCTCTCCCTTGGTATTATTGAGGGAAAGCTTGAAGAAAATCCTCCTCCAACAGAGCCAAGACTTTACACGGTCGAGGCGTCAGACGTAATAAATCTCGGAGTTTTCAAGGCTGAATTTATTCACGTCAACCACTCTATTGCAGATGCGTGCGCGATAGCGCTTAAGACTCCTGTCGGAACTGTATTCCATTCCGGAGATTTCAAGCTTGACGTTTCTCCTATGGACGGCAAGATTATGGATATTGCCAGAATTGCCGAGATAGGAAAGGACGGAATATCAATGCTTCTTTGCGAGTCAACGAATGCGCAGAGAGCAGGCTTTACTCCCTCTGAAAGAACGGTTGGCAACTCTCTTGACCGTATCTTTATGCAGAGCGAGGGCAAAAGACTTATAATAGCAACCTTCTCGTCAAATATACACAGAGTTCAGCAGATAATAAACGCAAGCGCAAAATACGGCAGGCACGTAGCCGTGCTTGGCAGAAGTATGAATAACATACTCGGAGCTGCGGTAGAGCTTGGATATATGGATTTGCCCGACGGCGTTCTTATAGATATAAACGATATAAAACGCTACACGCCCGGGCAGATAACGCTCATAACCACGGGAAGTCAGGGCGAGCCTATGTCCGCTCTTTACAGAATTGCATTCTCGGAGCATGACAAGGTTAAGATTACTCCTAACGATATCGTAGTGCTGTCGTCAAGCGCAATTCCGGGCAATGAAAAGCTTGTCGGTAAAATAGTAAATGCGCTTATAAGAAACGGCGTTAAGGTTGTAAACGACTCGGTAGAGGACGTTCACGTATCGGGTCACGCCTGCAGCGAGGAAATTAAGCTGCTTATTTCCCTTTTAAAGCCGAAATTCTATATGCCCATACACGGAGAGGCAATGCATCTGTATGCAAATAAGGAGATTGCCGAGTTTATGGGAATACCGACTCAAAATATCTTCATTTCGGAGATAGGAAAGGTTTTGGAGCTTGACAAAAACAGCGCAAAATTTGCAGGAGAGGTTCCCTCGGGCAAGGTTCTCATAGATGGCTCGGGCGTTGGAGATATAGGCAGCGTCGTTCTTCGTGACAGAAAGCATCTTTCCGAGGACGGACTTGTAGTTATAGTTTCTTCGATAGACACCCGCGACGGTTACGTTATCTCTGGACCTGATATTGTTTCGAGAGGATTTGTATATGTCAAGGAGTCCGGTGACCTTATGGAAAAAACAAAAAAGGTGGCCGAAGCGGCAATAGACAAGGTACTCCGTGTCAATTCCGACGTGCTTGAAATTAAAAATTCGATAAGAGATGACGTATCGAAATTTATCTTCAAGGAAACAAAGCGCAGACCTATGATACTACCTATAATAATGGATATATATTAAAAATAAAAAACCGGATTAGCAAGAGAAAAGTCTTGTTAGTCCGGTTTTTTTATTTATTTTTGTAAAAAAAGAAAATCAATTGTTTTTATCGGGAGCAGGATATTCGATAACTCCTTCATTATTTTCAAATTCCTTAATTGCTTGCCTTATAAGATATAAAATTTGCCCGTTCGCAGAGCGTCCGTAATAGCTTGATATATAATGAAGCTTGTAGTGTAATTCGGGATTGATTTCTATACCTAAATGCTTATTTTCTTTATTTCTCATAAAAAACTCCAAAAATCTTATTTTAAGTATATTTTAAGATTATTTTATGGTATAATGTTGTAAGTATACTTAAAATAAGTATACTAAAAAAAGGAGGTTTATATGAAAATAGCAATTATAGGTTCAAGAAATCTGACTGTTAATAATCTTGAGGATTATATAACAGAACAGTGCGATGAAATTGTATCGGGAGGAGCTTCGGGAATAGACTCGTGCGCATCTGAATTTGCAAAAAGAAAAAACATAAAACTTGTTGAGTTTTTACCTGAGTACGAAAAATACGGAAGAGCGGCACCAATAGTAAGAAATAAGCAAATTGTAGAATACGCAGATGAAGTTATAGCATTTTGGGACGGCGAATCTCGCGGAACGCTATCCGTTATAAAATATTGCGAAAAAACCAAAACACCGTGTAAAATAATCAAAAAGTAAAAAAACCGGATTAGCAAGAGAAAAGTCTTGTTAGTCCGGTTTTTATTTTGTACAGATTTGAAATTATTTAAAGATAATTCCCTTCACTGCCGAAAGAATTGTGGGCATAAGTAAAATAAGGCCAAAGCAGAAGCCTAAAAGAAGAATACAGGATAAAACGGTTTTGATAACCGAGCCGCTGTTCTTTGAGAACGCTCTCATAGCCGCTTCCTTTTTCTCTTCTCTGATAAAGAATTTTGCGCTTGAAAAATCAATAGTATCGATATCGTTTTTCGAGGCTTTGCTTTCTTTTGAGGTCTGATTTTCTTCGGATTCTTCACCGCCTTGGGTGTCGGAAATCTCCATTGCCGAATTTTCGTTTATCAAAAGCTCTTCACCGTCAGAGTCTAAAGAAATAGAGGTCACCTCGGTTTCCGTATTTTCTTCAAAATCCGTGTCGGGTGCTTGATTTTTACCTCTTTTTATATCCCTTGACGGTCTTTTTACGTCACTCTTTCTTTTAGCCTTTTTTGCGGCGCGCTCCGCTTTTTCCCTTGCAATATACTCCTCATAAGTGAGTTTTATTTCTCCCACGTAGGATATAATGCTTTTCATAGGGCCGCCCGATTTAGAGAGAAGCTTTTTAATGGACTTTGCGTTTGAAAGTCCAAGCTCCGCAAGCGTTTTGGCGTTGCTCTCCCCTACGGCACCTGCGCGAATAAGCTTTCTCAAAACAAGTGCTATATTAGACTGACTGTAATTGACGAAGAAGCAAGCTGCGCAAAGTCCCAAGAAAACAATAATCAAAAGCTTGTTTATCTCAAGGTCAAGAGAAATTCCGTAATCCTTAAGATTTAACGTTAAATACTTTTCATAAAAGGCTTTCATATATTATTCCTCATCGAGAAATTTATCACCGCAAATTGTGCGAAGAAGCACGTCAAGGTCCTCGTTATCCTCGTAGAAGAGCGTTACGGATTTCTTCTTTCCGCTGCCCTTAATCTTAACGACTCTGCCAAGGTGAGATTGAATACGAAGCTCCATTTCTCTGAAATAATCAACTACGGGAAGAACTTCCTCTTGCTCTTCCTCTACGGGCTTCATTTTGTTGATTTTCTTTACTTCCTCTTCAAGCTGGCGTACGGAAAGGTCATATTCAACCGTTTTATTGGCAAGAAGAAGCATATTCTCACGCTTTTTAACACCGAGAAGTGTTCTTCCGTGACCTGCCGAGATATCGCCGTTTGCAACCATTTCAAGAACGTCTGCGGGGAGGTCGAGAAGTCTTACCGCATTGGCTATTGCGCTGCGGCTTTTACCGACACGCTCCGAAAGCTCCTCCTG
>JAZOOB010000129.1:0-10710 GCA_045654845.1 Eubacteriales bacterium
GGCAACTTCCATTTTTCCGAGTGCTTTGACGACGTTATGGTAAACGAAGGGCTCGTCGCTTGTCTTGATATTGAAAAGGACGGCTTGAAGATAGAATACATACCCGTCAAGTCTACCAATGTGGGTATTCGCCTTGCGACAAAAGAGGAAAAAGACAGTATTATGTCCGATATTTATGCAAGAAACGCGCAGATTATAGACGGCACTTGGCTTGACGCTTGGCGTGAATTCTGCCAAAAGGTATTTAAGGGCTACAATAATGCAAGGGCAGGTAAGGTTGGTCCGCAGGAGCATTATTCGGTAGAGGATACCGAACACGAGTATCAGCTTTTTGCCCATTATCTTGATTGCGAAGCGCATACGGACGTATGGCGAGAGCTTTTCCGTACCTATAATCACTCAAACGAGCTTGACTGACAAGCATAAAAATTATAACGGAGGACGTTTTATGTGGTTGATATGCTTTATTATTTCGATAGCATTTCTTGTTTTCTCCCCTGTGGTAGCACTTGTAATTAAAAATAACGATTTTGCAAATAAAAACAAATTCAACTTCCTTTTCCTGTCTATCGGCATGTTTTTTGCCGCAATGGCTTTGTATCTGCCGATAAATTTAGCGACGCAGAAGCTTAATTTTTGGGGAATTTTGTGCGCTGCATTGCTCACGCTTTTTGATTCTATACAGATTTTCGGCGGTGGCGGTAATTTTACAGCCATACAAAACGCGTTGAAGAGTCTCGACCTTGAATGGTTACGGATTGCTTATGGCGTATGGTCGGTTATCCTCATCGTGCTTGCCCCCGTGCTTACCTTGAGCTTTGTAGTCACTCTGATAAAAAACCTTTTGTCCTACATAAAGTATTTTTTGTTCTACAATAAGGACCTTTACGTTTTTTCCGAGTTGAATAAAAAATCTCTTTCCTTGGCGAGCGACGTAAAAGCAGGGCATAAGAAGGCGGTAATCATTTTTGCCGACGTTTCGGATGCTAACGACGAGGGACAATATGAATTAAGACATTCTGCTAAAAAGCTTCACGCTGTTTGCTTTGAGACCGATATGCCTGTAATCAATTTCAAAATGCATTCCAAAAAGAAGCATATCTGCTTCTTTGCTATAAGCGAAAACGAAACGAAAAATTCAAACCAGTCGCTAAAGCTTATAGAGCTTTATAAGGATAGGGCTAACACCGATATTTACGTATTTTCTACAAAGAAGGAAAGCGAGCTTCTTCTTTCCACGCTTGACAAGGGCGTTATCAAGGTCCGTAGAATAAACGAGGCGCGCTCTCTTATAAACCGAGCGCTTTACGAAGAAGGGCGCATAATTTTCGATACGGCAAGAGAAAGGGAGACTGGAAATAAAGAAATATCGGCAGTTATCGTCGGTATGGGACGTCACGGAGAAGAGATGGTGAAGGCGCTTTCGTGGTTCGGTCAGATGGACGGCTACTCGCTTGAAATCAATGCCTTTGACCGAAACAAGCTCGCCGAGGAGAAATTCAAGGCAAATGCCCCCGAGCTTATGTCGAAGGAATTTAACGGCGTTTTTGTAGAGGGCGAAGCGCAATATAAAATAACGGTACATTCGGATATTGACGTCGAGTCGGCTACCTTTGTCGAAAAGATACAAAAGATAAAGAACGCGACCTACGTTCTCGTCGCGCTTGGAAACGACGATCTCAACATAAATACCGCCGTCTCGCTACGTATGTACTTCGAGCGAATGAAAATACATCCGTATATACAGGCGATAGTCTATAATACCCAGCAGAAAAAAGCTCTTGAAGATATCAAAAACTACAAGGGTCAGCCGTACGACGTTGAGTTTATCGGGGACTCCGAGTCCTCTTATACCGAAAAAACAGTAATGGCGTCCGAGCTTGAAAAGGACGCGCTGGCTCGTCATTTGAAGTGGGCGGAGACCGAAGAGGATAAGGTACAAAAGGAAAAGGAATTCTGGGATTACGAATATAATTACCGTTCTTCCGTCGCATCTGCTATACATATGAAAGCGAGAATCTATCTTAATATTACGGGTGCAGATAAGAAGACCGAGGATCTGACCGACACCGAGCGCGCTATCATCGAGAGCTTGGAGCATAGACGCTGGAACGCGTATATGCGCTCGGAGGGCTATATTTACAGTGGCTCGAATGACATCGCGAGCAGAAACGATCTCGCCAAAATGCATCACAACTTGACGGATTACGCTTCTCTTGATGAGGCGACAAAACGAAAAGACAGTAACGTAGGCGCAAAATAACAGAGATTATCGAGGAGAGAATTATGGATACAAGAGTTTCCAATACAGTGCAGATAGCGAGTGTAAGACGCTACACCTTGACCGAAGGCAGAGAAAGAGGACTTGAGGTCATTGATTGCGATAACGGAAAGCTTAGATTCCTTATAAACGCAACTAAGGCGTGCGATATTATGCAGTTATACCACGAGGGGCAGAATATGTCCTTCGTATCGAAAAACGGATTTACCAAAAGAGAAATCCCCTTTCTTCGCCGTTTTGAAGGCGGTATGGTGTATACCTGCGGTCTTGATAGCGTAGGTGGCAGAGAGGGCTACGAGCTTCACGGAAGCTTTCACAGCACTGAGGGAGAAATAGTACGCGCAGAGTGTACCGACGAGGAAATTGTCGTAGAGGCTAATATCCGCGACACCTCGCTTTTTGGCAAAAATCTCGTAATGAAGCGCAAAATATCCTCGAAAATAGGCAGAGACAGTGTAAAGATAGAGGACACTCTTGTGAACTTGGGTTATAAGGAAGAGGAGTATTGCTTGCTTTACCATATAAACGTAGGGTATCCTATGCTCGACGATGGCGGAAAAATTCTCGCCGAGGTTGACGAGGTAATTTCCAGAACCGAGTGGTCGAAAAAGCACGAAAATTCAATTCTTGAAACGACTATGCCTGTCGATAACGGAGAGGAATTCTGCTACTTCCTTCGCTTGAAAAAGCCCGAGGTTTCTCTTGTAAACGAAAAGATAGGAAAGACCTTCACAGTCTCTTATTCAAAGGACACTTTGCCCCATTTCGTCGAGTGGAAGAGTATGGTGAGTGGTGATTACGCGCTCGGACTTGAGCCTTGCACCACCGAGCTTGACGATAGATTTGCTTATAAAACTATAAAAGCAGGCGAAAAAATAAACTTTTCGGTAGAGCTTTCTGTGAAGAAATAAAATTATTTTGCTAAACCAAATAAAAAAGACCGTTTTGATTTTCTAAAACGGTCTTTTTTATTTGCGTCTTTTTGCTTGAAATAGATGCGATTTTGTGATATACTTATTTTGTTATAATTTATAAGGACTGGTTATTATGGTTACAAAACAGGATATTTTAAAAATGCTTGAGGAAAGTGGCTTGAAAAGAGACGGCTGGGCTACTATCCACTGCTCGCTTCGTTCGATAGGCGAGATAGAGGGTGGCGCAGACGGGCTTATCGACGCTTTTACCGAATACCTTTCTGACGGCGTTTTTCTCGTTCCCACGCACACTTGGGGAGTTTGTAATATTCAAAATCCACATTACGACGTAAGGACGACGGTGCCCAATATAGGCGTGCTTTCACAGGTGGCGGCATTCAGATCTGATGCCGTAAGGACGCTTCACCCGACTCACTCACTCGCTGTATTTGCGAAAAATGCAAAGGAGCTCGCGAAAGGGGAAGAGAAGTCAAAAACCCCTTGTCCCGTCGGCAGTCTTTTAAGTAAGCTTTATGAAAATGAGGGCAAAATTTTTCTCGTCGGTGTAGGGCATGAAAGAAATACCTATCTTCACGCAGTCGATGAAATGATAGATATAAAAAACCGTCTCAACCCCAATAAATATACTATGGAAATTATTGATTACGACGGAAATTCGATTAAAACCGAGAATTATTGCGGACATTATACAGAGGGGCTTCCTTATTGCTGTGCCAAGCATTACCCTAACTACGAAAAAGCGTTTGACTATCATAAGGTGGTAGAGTATACCACGCTTGGAAACGCGACCGTGCGCGTCTGCGACGTAAAGAAAATGACCGATCTCGTAATAGGTATGTGGAAGAATACCGATCGCGACCTCTGCTTTGGCGAGCAGGAAATTCCAAAAGAATTCTACGAGAATATAAAAATCTGACGCGATGCAAGTTCTTGTGTGCAAATAAAGGAATATTTTCTTGACACAAGCGTTTTATAATGGTATAATGAATTCGTTCATTTTTACGGAGGGCTTATGAAAAACAGCATTAAAAAAGAATTGTTTTACGTTTTATTGACCTTTTGCGCGGGAATTATATCGGCGCTTGCCTTGTGGGTTTTCGTTTTCCCCTTTGATTTCGTACCCAGCGGAGTTGACGGAGTGGCAGTCACCTTACAGGAGCTGACGCACTTAAATGCAGGTTACTTTAACCTCGCTATAAATATAGTTCTGCTCGTCATTGCTTGGTTTATAATAAGCAAGAGATACGTCATATACACCACCATTTTTGCGGTGACGTCCTCGGTTCTGTGTATAGTATTTGAAGAGATTAACTTCTATCAGTACAACCATCCCACAAACGACCTTGTTTCCGCCTTGTTTGCGGGAATTTTCGGTGGTATAAGTATAGGTCTTATGCTTCGTCACAGTGCATCAAGCGGTGGACTTGATATAGTTGCCGCAATTATTCAAAAGAAAAACAAGCACATAAAAATAGAGAGAATAGTCAGTGTCCTCAGTTATATAATCGTCGGCGCTTCTATTTTCATCTATAAGGACTTAAACTGTATTCTTCTTTCTGCTATCCAGATATTCAGTACCGAAATGACTATAAGAGCAATTCTCAAGGATACGAGAAATGCCGTAGAGGTTAAGATAGTCACAAAAGAGCCTGAAAAAATAAAAGACGATATCCTGACAACCTTGCATCATACGGCGACGGTTGTCGATGCGAAGGGAATGTATTCAGGAGACAGTCAGACCTTTCTTTTCGTGGTTATCAATATAAGACAGATAAAGGACCTTTTGAATATCTTGAAGAAATACCCCGACGCCTTCGTTTACTATTCCGACGTTATGGGCGTGCACGGATATTTTGACAGATAAGATTTTGAAACAAAAAAGACGGAGAAATTTCTCCGTCTTTTTTTATATTGCGCTTAAAGTCAGTCGTTCTTGACGTGCACGTCGAGCTGATTGAAGGGGATTTCTATGCCGTTTGCATCGAATTCCTTTTTGACCTCTTCAAGAAGGTCGAAATTTACGGTCCAATAATCAGCGCTCTTTACCCATACTCTCGTTATGAGATTTATGCTATTAGCTGCGTGCTCGGAAACACGGATGAAGGGTGCAGGATCCTTTAATATCAGTTCGTGAGAATCGCATATTTTCTTTATTATCTCTTTTGCTTTGCCGAAATCATTTTCATAGGCAATAGAGAAGGTGAGATCTACACGGCGAAGATCCTTTATCGAATAGTTTACTATCGTGCTGGAAGAGAGCGAGCCGTTTGGGACGTAGATTATCTTGTTGTCACCCGTGCGAAGTCTCGTGTGGGTGATATGTATGTCCTCTACTGTGCCCGAAAAGCCCGAAGCCTCTATAAAATCGTCCAAACGGAAGGGGCGCGTTACCAAGATAAGCACACCTCCTGCGATGTTAGACACCGCGCCGTTTACCGCCAAGCCGAAGCAAACACCGAGAGAAGCTATGAGCGCGGTGAGGCTACTTGTGTCAATGCCAAGAAATCCTATAAGACAAATAACTACTATAACCTTCAAAGCAATTCTCAATACGTAAAACAAGGTCGAGGTAAGAGTCTTGTCCACCTTGTGCTCGCTATTTAAAAGTCTTTTTTCCATCCTTCTCGTAAAGACGGTGATAAGACGGAATGAAATGAACAAAACGATAAGCGAAATGATAATTTTTACACCTGTCGTGGTAGCCCAGTTTATTATGTTGTTAATTACTAAGTTCCAATCCATAATATAACTCCTTTTTCATAATTATTACCCGATTATTATATCACCAAAATCGGTTTTTGTCAATCAGGGTTATTCTGGCTACATATAGAAAAGCCTCGATTTGGGGCGTCTACCATAAAGCAGTTTTATATCAAAAACAAAAAGGACGAGATATTTTCCCGTCCTTTTTGCGTACTACCTTGCTTACAAGGTATAGTAAACAAGTGATGTTTTTGCTCATGCAAAAGTGATGTTATTCGCGAGGCGAATAATGATGTCGCTCTCGATGGTCGCAATGATGTGATGCTTGCCATAAAATGTGGCGAAGCCACGCATCATTAGGCGAAGCCGTAATCATTGGTGAAGCCAACATCATTTGCCACAGGCAAACATCATTCGGCTGACCTGCTTTATCGCAGGTCGCCGTTCTCGAGGCTTTTTCTTTTTTATCAGTTGAAGTATTTGATGGTCTTTTCAAGTGCTTCGAGGTCGCGGTTAAGCTCGTCTCTGTCGAAGTAGTTGGTCTTGAACATCATCATACGGGGCTGAAGCTTTTCTGCATTGGGGCAGACGCCTTCGTTCGGATACTTCATATCCTTTACTACGGGGAGATAATTCTCTCTGCCCATGAGGTCCATCTTCTGCATAAAGGGCTCCTGATAGGAGAGCTTCCAAGCGGCGTAGAATCCGGGACCACCGTTTTCTACAAACTTGTTGTATACGTCTTCCCAAACGATAGAATCGTCTTCGATTATACCTGCATAACCCCAGTAGGAGTGAGTGCAATCCGCGGGAGTAACCTGAGGCTTGAACCATTTAGCCTGATCCATAACTTCCTTGGTAGCCAAAGCGGACTCAATACGGTCGGCGCAAAGCTCGTCAAGGTGCTCAAGCTGACCGAGAGCAACTGCCGCACACACGTCGGAAATACGGTAGTTCCAGCCGAGTGTAGCGTGTCTGAAGTAGTTGGGGTTCTGAATATCGCACTTCTGGATACGTCCCTTCTTTGCGGAGATGGAAGCGTAGCCAAGACCGGAGTAACGTCTGAGCTTTTCTGCATATTCCTCGTTGTCGGTAAGTACCATACCGCCTTCGCCTGCGGTCAAATGCTTTGACGCCTGAAAGCTGAAGCTGGACATATCGCCGAGAGTACCGACCATCTTGCCCTTATACGTTCCGAGATAGCATTCAGCGTCGTCCTCGATAACTACGAGGTTGTGCTTCTTTGCTATTGCGTTTATAGCGTCAAAATCGGGGGAAAGACCGAAGAGCGCTACGGGAATTATAGCCTTGGTTCTGGGAGTGATGACCTTCTCAATAGATTCGGGAGAGATCTGGTAGGTGTCTATATCAACGTCTGCATATACGGGAATAGCACCTGCGTGAAGAACTGCGAGAGTGGTAGAGGACATCGTAAGCGGAGGAACTATAACCTCGTCGCCTGCGCCGACACCTGCCGCCTCAAGCGCGATGTGAAGGGTAGCTGTACCGTTACAGAAGCTGATAGCGAACTTAGAGCCGAACTTTTCTGCAAAAGCGGCCTCAAGACGCTTGTTCATAGTGCCGTTATATGAGGTGCGGAAGCCCTGTTCAAGAACCTCTTTTACATACTGTAATTCTTTTTCGCTGATTCTGGGATTCATGTCAATTCTCCTTTGATTTGTTTTTTGATTTATTAAACAACCTCGGTCATACCGCCATCGACTACGATGTTGGTACCCGTCATAAACGAAGAAGCGTCGGAGCAGAGAAGCATAAGCGCGCCGCAGAGCTCTTCTGCATTACCCGTACGACCCATCATAGTCTTAGCGCGAAGACGGTTTATGAATTCCATATCGGAATTGGGGGTGATGTTCGGAAACGGACCGGGGGCAATGCTGTTTACGCGAATATTGCGAGGTGCGAACTGAGAAGCGCAATAACGGGTGAACTGGATAACGCCCGCCTTACCTGCACCGTAGAAAGGAGGGCTCGCGGGAATGTCGCCGTACATCTTGAAGTCGGGGGCGATCATGCCGTACATAGAAGCGAAGTTTACGATGTTTCCGCCACCTATCTCGTCGAAATAGGGAATAACCTCGCGAGTGCAACGGAATGTGATATCGAGAGTACCCTCAATTCCAAGCTCCCATTCCTCGTCGCTAAGCTTATCTACGTGGAATTCAGCGGTTCTTCCGCCTGCACCGCCACCGTAAGCCGCACAGTTTACAAGGACGTTTATCTTGCCGAATTTCTCTTTGGTTTCTGCGAACATACGCGAAATTTCCGAGCTTTTTGAAAGGTCTGCCTGTATAAAGTGCAATTTACCTGCTTCGCGGTATTCAGCAAAGGAATCGTCGAAGCGGTCGGCAATATCGGGAACGGAAACAGTCGCACCGTATTCAAGAAGCTTTTTTACGAGAATCTGACCGAGATTTCCTGCACCACCCGTAAATACTACGACCTTGCCGTCCATTGAAAAGAGGTCTGTTTTCATAGGTGCGTCTCCTTCGATTACTTGCTGTTCTTTTTGATTTCGTCAAGCGCGTTCTTGTATCCCGCGTGGAGAAGAACTACGTCTGCCGTAAGGTTTACGAGATTGTATCCCATAGCCGCGAGATCGTGGAAGTTGGCGGGCGAGCCGGTAGTTCCTGCAAACTTGCCGTGACGAGCCGCACAGTCAGCTATGCGCTTGCGGGTTTCTGCAATCTTTTCGTGACCGAAGTTGCAGGGATCTCCTATACCCTGAGAGAAGTCTGCAGGGCCGAAGAAGAGCATATCTATACCGTCAAGAGCCGCGATTTCCTCAAGGTCCTCCAAGGGTTCGGGATCTTCTATCTGGATGATAGTAAGACGCTCACGGTTTGCGGTCTCCATATAAGTCTTGGGGTCTATTGCACCGTATGCACCGTCGGCATTACCACCGTCGAGAGGACGGCGTCCTATGGGGTGAAACTTGGTGTAATAAACTATCTTTTTTGCGTCCTCTAAGCTCATGACGTGAGGCACCATAATAGCGGTGGTATCTGCTTCAAGGGGGCATATGTAATTTGAGTATCCGCCTCTTGCGGTACGGGTGATAAGGTCACAGTCGTGTACCTTGCACGCCATAACGGCATTTTCTACGTCGTGGTAAGTGTTCGGACAATGCTCAAGGTCGATCCACACCGCGTCAACACCGCTCATAGCGGCAATTTCTATACCGCGAATGTCAGCAAGATTGCACTTTACCGAAGCGGCGGTTTTGCCGGAATTCATCGTCTTGAGAAGACGGCTTTCTCTCATTTTAATTGCCATAAGATATCTCTCCTTATATATTACTTATTTTGTCGATTTTTGTGGCACAATCCGTTAAAAAACGAAATAAATGCCTTGTGATTTTATTATATATTAAGTAAAATCAAAAATCAATACTTAAACTTATACTTTCGGTGCCTAAACTTATACTTTTGAACACAAAATTTATCTTTTAGTTATTTTGTGAAAAACAGTCCAAATGAATCCTTCCTCTATTGACTTTTTTTCATTTTTAAACTACAATGAAGAAAAACGAAAAAAGGAGAGCTTTTTATGCGTTTTAAGGAATTTGACGATAAGCTGGCGTCTTACTTGGAAGAAAACAAGACCTTCGGTGTTTTACAAATTATACAGAACGATGAAGTCATATATAAAAAGCATTTCGGCTATGAAAATTTCGAAGAAGGCAAGCTCGTTGACGACGATACGGTCTTCCGCTATTATTCTATGACAAAGCCGTTTACCGCGACCTGTATTATGCTTCTTTATGAAGAAGGGAAGCTCTCTCTTGAAGATAAGGTGTGCGATATTTTGCCGATAGCGAAGGACCTTTGCCCCGATATAACTATAAAAAACCTTTTACAGCACACGTCAGGACTTGTTGAAATGGATTCCTTTGGAAGCCCTTTAAAAGAGAACGGCAGAGTTTCGTTTGAAAAAGAGGTGGAATGGCTTGCAAAGCAGCCTCTCGATTTCCCCGTAGGCACTCAGTCGTATTATAGAAACACTAACTATTCTTTGCTTTCTCTCATTACCGAGCATCTTTGGGATATGCCCTTTGAACAGTGCTTGAAAAAGAGAGTTTTCGAGCCTCTCGGTATGAATAATATGGACTGTGAGTATAACGAAAAAAAGGTTTCACCGCGCGCTTACGGCTACATGCTTAAGGACGGTGAGGTATGTCGCGCACCGTACGAAAACATGAACATTATGTACGGAGGAGGCTATTCTGTCGGAAAGCTTTCGGATATGACCGCCTTTTATCGCGCAATAAGAGAGAAAAAGCTACTAAAGCCTGAAACTTGGGAGTTAGTATTCACCCGCGCCGACGTAGGTGTATTCGGCCTTGGCTGCTACGTCATAAAGGACGTAGGACTCACCTGCTATCAGCATACGGGAGGAAGCTCGGGCTTCCGCAATATGCACAGATATTATCCCGAAGTAGATTTTGACGTTATTTTCCTTAGCAATTCCGGCTTCGGCTATGCGCGTGAGGAGATATGTAAGATGGTTTCTGAATACTTCCTTTCGGATAGACACGGAGAAACCGAAAAAGCCGAAATGGATAAAGGCTTCGTATAATAAATTCGTATAATAAAAGAGAAATGCCACAACTCGCGTTGTGGCATTTTTTTAATCCAATTCGAGATATGAAACACCGTAATAAGCGCATATTCCCTTACAAATAGCCTTCGCCCATTTTGCCTGATACTCTGGGTCTGATAGCTTCGTTCTGTCGGAGTAGTTTGAAATAAATCCGAGCTCACACAGTATTGC
>JAZOOB010000130.1:0-4790 GCA_045654845.1 Eubacteriales bacterium
TGCGAATTTAGTGTCCGAGCTTGGTAGCACGATAGCTAAATACAAAAACGGAGTTACCTCAAGCCAACAGAAAAAAGATATTCTTTACAAGATTGTAGAGCACAGACTCAAGGGCGAAGAGGCTCTTACCTTTGCACTCGCCTGCGGAATGAACGAGGACGATGCAAAAAGGGTTGTCGAGGTAGCCGAGAACATGCTTATCAACTCTATGGGCACTCTTTTTGGCGGCGAGAAGGAAAAAAAGTAAAGTAAACATTGTCCCCTTTTCGTGTTACAAATCTGCTACACTTTGATTGTAGCCGGAAAGGAGGAATGGCAGAATATGAAAAACAATATAAATTCGACTAACCCCTACGCCACCAACAAGGGTGGTAAAATCGAAGCCCCCAAAAAGCAGGAAGGTCAGCCTAAGTCCACCGTAGTTTCAAAGACTGGCGACCTGCGCACGAAGTAATTAAAACAGAAAGGAAAAACGCATAATGCAGGAAAATTTCACAGAAACAGGAGAAGAAAAGGAATCACTTGAAGCCGTAGTGGCAGAAGAAAACGCTATCGAGGACACACCCGAAGCCGAAGAGAAAAGCCAAACGGAAATCTCTCTTGAAGAAGAGGAATCACCCGATTACGAGAGCTTGGCAAAAGAGGATTTAAACGAGATAAAAAGGCTCTTTCCCGACCTTGCAGGGCTCTGTGACATAAGAGAGCTTGATAACGTCGCGCGCTTCGGCGAGCTTCGCGATTCAGGTCTTTCGGTAAAGGAAGCCTTTATGGCGACGAATTACAACCGACTTTTAGCTTCTCTTGCAGAAAAGGCGGCGCGCTCTGACGGAAAATCTCATCTGCGAAGCGCTATCCCGACTGTAAGCGCGCCCCCCTCAGAGTCCATGAGTGCCGAACAATTACGCTCGGCAAGAGAGATTTTCGGGAATCTGACGGATAAGCAAATAGAAAATCTCTACAAAAGAGTTACACTCTAAGAAAGGAATTTTCATATGTTCAGACTGGCAAAAATTTTAAACGGCAGAATAAATCAGGCGGAGCCCGTACGAGTTCCCGCCACCCCTGCCGAAACGTATTCTTTTGGCGAAGCACTTTCGCTTACAGACGGAAAGGTAACTAAGTGCGCGCCCACCGAAAGCCCCGACTGCATCTCGTGTGAAGACTATACCTGCCCGACAGAGGGCGGAAGAGCTATTGTAGTAGAGCCTGTTTTTTCGGAAATGGTCTTCGAAGTGCCGATATCCGACGCGCCCACAGCTCTTAAGTGCGGTGCGAAGGTCACTCTCGGTGCAGACGCACTTTCTGTGACAGCAAGCACCGAAAACGGAGTAGCGACGGTCTTCGACCTTGTCGATGCAAAGAATGCAAACGATAAGATTCTCGTTCGCTTTCAGTAATAAGAGAAAGAAAGGACAAACAATATGGCAATAGTATATTCAAAGAGCAGCGGTCTCAATAACGCCCAGATAGGCAAGTTAGAGACGCCTCTCAAAATGGTCATCGAGCACGAAAGCGACCTTCAGACAAAGAAGGGCGGTATCTGCGACTGGCTTTTCAATATAGAAAAATCCAACAAATTCGGTGAGACCATCGTAGGTCAGAACGAATTTGACGTATTCTCTGCGACCGAGGAGGGCGCAGGTGCAGAAAACGACGATATGCAGGAGACCTACAAGAAGTTTATCGAGCATATCCAGTTTATGAAGGAATTCACCGTCACCGCACAGATGATGGAGGATTCTAACTACGGAGTTGCCGCAGATGCGAAGCGCAGAGCGGAAAACTTCACCCGTGCATACTATAAGACAATGCACAAGATATGCGAATACGCACTCTCGAACGGCACGAACAAGCGTGGCTCTTTCGCCAAGGCAGAGCTCGACCTTACCGCGCCCGACGGCCTTGCCCTTTTTGCAAGCACCCATAAGTGGGGCGGTAAAAAGGCGAGCGGTACTCAGTCTAACTACTTCTTCGGCGACATCTTCGGCACAGGCGCAGACGGCGAGAGAAAGCTCAGCACAGGTGCTTTTGAAGAAGCGCTTTCCGAGCTTTCCGCAAAGATCCGCAATATGAAGGACGAAAACGGCGACGTGCTCGGCTACACTGCGGATACCATTATCCTCCCCGGAAACAGACCTGCGGCAGAAGCTATCGCAAAGAAGGTCTGTGGCTCTGAGGGTGCACTTGGAAACGGATATAACGATATAAACCTTCAGTTTGGAAACTGGAATATCGTGGTTATGCCTAACTGGCAGACAAGCGACGACAGAGTAATGATAATGTCGAGTGAGGCAAACAAGAATCTCTGCGGTAATATGTTCTTCAACAGAGTTCCCCTCACCATTTCCAACTGGGTGGACAACCATACGGGCAACTATATCTGGAACGGTAGATGCCGTTTCGGCGTAGGCTTTGGCACGTATAAGCACATACTCTTGGCAGTTGACTCAAAGAGCACCGTTACAGGAGCAAGTTCGCTCTGATAAGTAACGTTCCCTATAATGTCGGCAGAAATTAAATGCAAATAAAAGTATACACAATTAGATTACAACGCCAGACGAGCGTATCGTCACGCATTGCTTCTGTCGGCACCGTATTCGCCAAAAGGCGAATACGGTCAGGGAGCGTACAACCGAAAGGACGTAAACTATGACAATAAAAGAATTACAAACGGCGACGGCTGAACTTGGCTTTGAGGACACTCTGGATAGTTCGAGCCGTTTTATTTCTGCCGCGAACAGAGCACTCTATGCGGCAAACCGAATTCGCCCGAAGGACGCGTGGATAGAGATAGAAAACAAAGAGGGAACAGAGGCGGGCGTCGAAATCATAAACGGCGAGACTTTTTTCGCCTACGATATAAGCGCAAAGGACTTTCTCTGCCTTTCCCCTTGCCCCGTAATGAAGGACGGGAAAAATCTTATAGAAAACAAAAATTTCTATAAGTACGGAAGAAATCGTCTCTTGTTCCCTGCAAACGACACGGGCATTTTCCGAATTCATTACTATAAAAAGCTGAAAAGCCTTGATATAGAAAACGAAAATGACGAAATAGACCTCGACGAAGATATTTGTCAGATTCTGCCCCTGCTCATAGCCTCTTACGTATGGCTCGACGACGAGGAAGAAAAATCCGCCCTATACAGAAATCTTTTTTACAGAGAGGCAGAAAGCATTTCAAAATTCGGCAAAGGTGCGTCGTCAGATTCCTTCGCCTACTTTCTTGACGGAGGGTGGGATTCTTAATGGCGAGTGCAAAAAACTACGAATACACGAGATATTACAATTCATTTCTCGGCCTCGATCTAACGGAAAACGGCAGTGATCTATCAAAAGTCCATACATCAGATATGGAAAATATGTACCGCGACTATTACGGAAACGACGGGGCATCGCTCGAGACCGTCCCCGGATTCAGAAGGCTCTTTTCGTTTTTCTTTGAAAACGACAGAAGAAGAATAAACGCTATCTTTCACTACACACCGAAAAACAGTGAAGAGAAAATGCTCGTAATACACGCAGGAAGAAGTCTGTATCGCATACCGATAGAAAAAAGAGACACAGACGAGCCGACGCTTATTCCGCTTGTATATAACGTAAAAGATATTGAGATATACGAAGAAAATCCACTCGCAAATGAAAAAAGCTGTATGTTTGCAGAAGATGGACGACTTTTTATACTCGATACAAAAGGGTATTTCTGCCTTGACGGCGACCGTCTGACTCGCATAGAGGATATAGCGTATATACCCACCACGTTTTCCGACGGAGAGCGATACGAGGCAAGAAATATGCTCACCGAGCGCTTTCGCATCGTATATAATCTGCAAAACAATATAGACTCGCTATCGAAATATGAGAAAAGCTGTGAAGGGCTCGTTTACAGAACGACGGGCGAAAGCACCTGTGTGGTAGAGGGCACAGCCTCTATGCAAACAAATATTTACATACCTTCTCGCGCTGTGATAGACGGAAAAACCTACGAGGTAGAGGGAATCTCTGCTTATGCATTTAAGGATAACTCTTCTGTTACAGAGCTTAAAATAGCCGAAGGTGTAAAATCGCTCGGTGAATTCGCTTTTTATAACTGCCCCCTTTTGAAAAAGGTAGTTCTTCCCGACAGCCTTACCAAGTTAGGAATAGGCGCTTTTATGAATTGTGCTTCTCTTCTTTCTGTGGTAATCGGCAGTGGCATTTCCGTAATTCACGCTTCATCTTTTTACGGTAGCGGACTTTCCTTCATCCATTTCACCTCAAGCAAGGAGGAATGGGACAAGATAGGAAAAAGCGACACCGACACGGTTTTAAAGAATGCTTCTCTTGAATACGAGTATCACTCAAAGGAAGGTAGCTTTATTTTCTATCTGAACGAAAAATGCAGAGAAATAGAGGCCGTCACACTTGGCGACAGAGTGTTATCCACAAGCGAAAAGGACGTAAGCTACACCCAACTTTACGAGGGCGATTATATTTACGCCATTCTTCTTAACACTACCGACGTAAACCTTCTCTTTTCGCGAAAGCTCACAATTTCGGGCGTGACCGAGCCTTACGGCACTTTTTCCGAAAATCCTTTCGAGGTTATCAGCAAATGCACTATCACCGTCGCCTTCGACGGCAGGATTTTCTTTTCCGGAAACCCTAAGTTTCCTTCCACGGTTTTCTATACCTCGAGAAGCAAGGACGGTGTAAACCTGCCCGAATACGTCGGGGAATTAAATCATTTTTCGGTAGGACGAGGCGACTCACCCGTGTCCTCTATGCTACCGAATGGCGAAGCACTCATTATA
>JAZOOB010000131.1:0-2605 GCA_045654845.1 Eubacteriales bacterium
AAACTATGAACTTTTCAAAATTAGATGCTTTTTTGGATGAAATGCCGCTTCGTGGCTACCCGTGTTGCGCACTCGCGGTTTCACTCGACGGAAAAACCGTATATACAAAAAACGTGGGATTTGCAGACCATGAAAAAACACGCCCCGTTTGTCAAGACAGTACCGCTTGGATATTTTCCTGCACGAAGGTGATAATCTGTCTTGCCGCCGTGCGTCTTTTAGACGAGGGAAAAATTTCACTTTCCGACCCCGTATCTAAATATATCCCCGAATTCGCTTCTGTTTTGGTGCGCGAAGGTGACGAGCTTTGCAAGCCGAAAACCGAAATGACAGTCGAGCATCTTTTCACTATGACGGCAGGACTTGATTATAACGTAAATGCTACGCCTATTTTAGAGGCGAGACAAAAAGAGGGCGCTACTACTCTCGATATCGTAAAAGCGATGGCAAAGGTGCCTCTTGCATTCCACCCGGGTGAGCATTATCTGTACTCTCTTTGTCACGACGTTCTGGGCGCGGTCATTGAGGTCGCAAGCGGTATGAGGCTATACGATTACCTTAAAAAATATATGTTTGATCCGCTCGGCATTAAGGATATGGGCTTCAGACCGAGCGAAGAACAAAAAAAGCGTTTATGCGACCAATACAGATACAATAACGCGACAAACGAGCCGATAAAAACAGAGCTTGGAAACGGCTATCAGTTGAGCGCTGACTACGATAGTGGTGGCGCGGGGCTCTTCGCCACTGTCGACGACTATATGAAGATAATCAGCGTCGTTTCAAACGGTGGTGTCACCGAAGACGGCTATGAGCTTCTTTCACAAAACGCGATAAAAATGATGATGAAAAATCATCTGCACGAAATAGCGCTCGCTGACTTTATAAGGACGAAGCATTTCGGCTACGGCTGGGGACTTTGCGGAAGAGTACATATGAATCCGACAGTCTCTCTTTCAAAATCTCCCGTAGGTGAATTCGGCTGGGACGGTGCGGCTAACTCGTTTGCAATAATAGACCCTGTAAACCGAATTTCCAGCTTCTTCCTTGCTAATATTTTCGGGAACACCTATGGCTATCACGTGATACATCCCGCCATAAGAAACTTAATTTACGAGGCGCTTGAAAAATAACTTCTGATTTTTGGAGGATTCTGATGGGAGGCTCAAAAAGATATACTATCGGCGTGGACTTTGGCACACTTTCCACAAGATGTGTGATAGTCGATACCGAAAACGGAAAAGAGATTTCCGAATATACAAGTGAATACAGTCACGGCGTAATTGACGACAAATTGCCGTCGGGCGAAAAGCTCCCCCCACTCTACGCACTCCAAGACCCGAACGATTATTTAGACGCCCTGCGCTTTTCGGTTAAAAACGCAATAAAGCAGGCGAAAATAAAAAAGGATGAAATAGTGGGAATAGGTATAGATTTCACCTCTTGCACTATTTTGCCCGTAGACGAAAAAGGAAATCCTCTCTGCAACAGAGATGAATTCAAAAACGAAAAACACGCGTTTGTAAAGCTATGGAAGCATATGGCGGCGCAAAAAGAAGCCGACGAGATAAACGCCTTGGTAGAAAAAAGAGGCGAAAAGATTCTCGATCCATACGGCAAAAAGATTTCTGCTTCGTGGTCGTTACCCAAAATTCTTCAAATTTTAAGAGAAGCGCCGAAGGTATACGAGGCGGCAGGCGATTTCATAGAAGCAGGCGACTGGATTTCTTCCGTTTTAGTAGGACGAAAAATACATAGTCTCCCATATGCCGGCTACAAGGCGCTTTTTGACGGTGAGGATTATCCGTCAAAGGACTTCTTCGTCGCACTTGATACGCGTCTTTCGGATTTCAAAGACGAAAAGCTCCCTTGCGAGCATTCACCAATCGCCACGAAAACAGGCACGCTTACAAAAAACATGGCGGACATGCTTGGTCTTAACGAAGGAATTGCGGTCAGTGCGCCACAAATAGACGCACATTCGGCTATGCCAGCTTTAAAGATTACGAGCGACGGCACGCTTATGCTTATTCTCGGCACGTCCTCCTGTCATATAATAAATTCAAAAGAGGAAAAGGCAGTAGACGGCATCTGCGGATACGTCAAAAACGGAGTTGTCCCAAATTACACCACGTACGAAGCGGGACAGTCCGCGTGTGGCGATATTTTTGAGTGGTTTGTAAAGAATTGTGTACCTTCCGCGTACGAAAAAGAAGCGCAAGAAAACGGTACAAGCGTACACGAGCTTTTATCTGAAAAGGCGGCTCTTCTCAAGGTTGGCGAAAGCGGACTTGTGTGCCTTGACTGGCATAACGGGAACAGAAGCACGCTTAACTCTGCAGATCTTTCGGGTCTTGTTCTCGGACTTCGACTCACTACGAAGCCCGAAGAAATTTACAGAGCATTACTTGAAGCCACCGCCTTTGGCACGAAGAAAATAGTAGATAACTTTGAAGAAAACGGCATAGAGGTAAAATCGGTCATAGCGGCAGGCGGAATCGCACAAAAGAATCCTCTTATGATGCAGATATACGCCGACGTTTTGGGCAAAGAAATCTCCGTGTCGGAAACCACACAAGCAGGCGCGCTCGGCTCTGCTATATAC
>JAZOOB010000132.1:0-7230 GCA_045654845.1 Eubacteriales bacterium
GCTCACCTATAAGACAGGGATTGTTTTTCGTTCTTCGTGAGAGAATCTGTATTACCCGTGCAATTTCCTTGTCGCGCGCTATAATCGGGTCGGTTTTTCGTAGCCTCGCCTGCGCAGTGAGGTCTCTTCCGTATGAAGAAAGGGTAGGGAACTCGCTTGAATTCAGCGAGCTTGAGCTGACCTTTTTCTTCTGATTTTTCTGCCGTGTCGAGCTTGCATTCGTAAAAAAAGCGATAAGCTCGGAGCGTAGCTCGTTTACGTTTATATTCATAGAATTCAGTATCTTTAGCCCCACACTGTCATTTTCGGAAAGCAGGGCTAAAAGTATATGCTCCGTGCCTATATAATGCGAATACGTGTTAGACGCCTCGTATGCCGAAAGCTCGATAATTTTTTTACTTCTCGGTGTCATATCCGAAGCCGACAGTGAGGTTTTACTACCAATCCCCGCGTAGTCGGAAATTATTTCTTTTATTCTATCGGCACTCGCCCCCTTGCTATCAAGCAGCTTCGCGGCGACACCTTCACCCTCGCTCACAAGCCCGTATAAAATATGCTCCGTGCCTATATAGGTATGCCCGAGCTCTGATGCTATCCTTTGCGCCTCAGACAGAGCCCTCTGCGCCCTTTGAGTAAATTTATTGTTCAAAATACCTCTCCTTAACTATGCTAAGCTAAAGTATTATTCCTTTTTTTGCCGTGTATTATTCATTTTATTCAAAGGGCTCGTTCATTATTGCTAAGAGTAAAAATATTCCTTCGCGGCAAAAATCAAAAAAGGCAGAAAAACCTTCTGCCTTGAAATAAACGTAGAAAAGACTGTCATTTTTTGCGACGGTCTTTTTCTCTTATAAGATTTTTCAGTCCGTTTTTTCTGTTTGCGAAACGTCGGAAATTATAAGGTTTAACGTCTCTCTGTCGAGTGTCCCCGTCTCTTCTATGCGGTATATTTTTTGAAGCTCTGCTACGCCCTTTGCCGTCTGGTAATTATATACGCCGTTTGTCTCTACTGGCAAAAGTCCTTCATATTTTCCCGACAGTCTGTTTAAAAGAAACTGTAAAAGCTCGACGTCAGTACCCGTCGCCCCTAAGGAAAGAGGGAGGTTTTCTTCTAAAATCAGGTAGTTTTCGGTAAGCCTTTTCTCTTCGCTTTCCAAGAATTGCTCGTACAGTAGTTGCCAAGTGATGTAGTCTATTTCCTTCGTTATCGGTAGACCGTTATAGGATTGGAAAATTCCTATCGCGTTTTTGGTTTCCTCGCCGTATATTCCGTCTATCGCTATGTGCGGAATATATTCCGTTGCGTAGTGTAATTCAAGTAAGAAGCGCTGTGCCTCTCTTATCGCGTTTCTTTTGTCACTTATATCGTACATAGCGCCCCCCTATGAAATAGTATACCCGGGGTATTGCCCCTCGCTTGCCTGATTTCCTCTGTAAATATCCTCGTATACGTCGGTGATAGCGTCCCACACAAGACTTCCGACGACACCCTCTCTGCCCGTGTCTACGTTGAATAGTCTTTGAAATGCGCTCACTGAATTTGCCGTCGCGCTTCCGTAATTTCCCGTCACGCTCACCTTTGGAATTTCGGTATAAACGTTTGAGATATAATTTAAGTATTCTTGCAATACGCGTACGTCATCACCTGACGCACCCTGCCGTAAAATAACCCCGGGAAAAGGTATAACTACACCCTCTCTGTATTCAATAGGAACAGAGGAAATAAGTCCTAAATACACGTTATAAATACTGTTCCACGTCACCTCGTCCACCACTCCCGTGACAGGCAGACCGTAGCTACTTTGAAAAGCGCGTACCGCATTTTCGGTCTCTGTGCCAAAAATTCTGTCGGTAGCTATGCTCGGCACCGTATTTACGAAATTCGCTATATAGCTGAGATAATACTGTAAGGCGTATACGCCGACACCCGTGTCACCGAGTCGGAGCTCGCTCGGATACTGTGAAGAAACCTCGCTGAGAGTGAGACCCTCGGAATTGAGCTCGTTCAGTCGCTTTACACTGTTGTAGATGTATTCAATTCTGTACCAAGTGTTGTTTCCCACTATTCCGTCGGGCGTGAGGTTAAAAATGTTCTGAAAGGCTATTACCGCATTCTCGGTCTCCTGACCGAAAACCCCGTCGGCAGGATATATCTTCGGTATTGCGGGATAGTTGTTCGAAATTCTGTTCAGCCGTATTTGTATTCTCTGTACGTCGGGCCCCGAAAAGCCGTATCTCAGAGGCACGGGAGGGGCAGAGCCCTCTATGTTTTGTATAGGCGCGTTCGTTACTATGTTTATGTCATCGCCGTAATAATACTGTAATATCTGGTAGGGTAGCAGACCGTCTTCTGCGAGTGTCACCGTTCCCCATTGAGAAAGACCGTTACAGGTAACCTCGACACCGTCGCAATATTGCGCGAAAAGGGGCTCTATGCTTCCTTGTCGCCGTAGATAGCTGTTGAAAATATCGTCTACTATCTGCGAGATGTTTTCAAAAATATCCCTTCCGTAGACGAAGGATTGGTCGATAGCGGTGGAATTCGTTATGTCGAAGGGATAACCTCGCACCCTGTAATATTCGGTATAAATGCGGTTTAAAGCGAAGGATATCTGCGCGTATATATTAGCCCTGATAGCGCTTTCGGGCCAGGTCGGATATATTTCACTCGAAGCTACGTTTTTTATGTAGTCGGGGAAGGAAACGGTCACGTTTTTCGCGCTCTCGTTTGGCGCGCCGAGATGAACGGTAACGGTTTCGGGGATAAAAGGCAGGGCAGAATTGTTCATAAATCGTCCTCGCAATCAATCATTCTATAAACGTATTATCGTTTGACGGATCAAAATTATCTGTATCGTATGGCGCTTTCGCCACGAGTAAGGCGGGCTGAATAGAGGTCACCCCATCGAAAACGGGCAGACCTAAAAAGGTTTGTGTATAGTAGCCTTCCTTCGTCACGGTTGCATTGTATCTTGAAAAGCCATAGGGAGTCCCGGGGGACAGTGAAAGCTCCCTTGAAGGCACCTTTAAGGTTATTCTCTCGGTTCTTCCGCTTCTGTCGGTCGTTAAGCTATATTCCACGTCCTTGTTTTGCTCATCCGTTCCCACTATATGTATGCTTGCGTTTTCTATAGGTAGCGCCTCGTTTGCGCTCGAAACGCTGAAAATAAGGTATCCCTCGCTTTCGTAGGGAACTGTCGGTCTTACGCTTGAAGAATTTTCCATACGCCCTCCTTTTTATTTTTGTCGTAGTAACAGTATATGAGAAAAAAACGATAAGGTTAATGAAAAAAGGGCGAAATTTTGTTGTTTTTTTGTCGACTTCTTCTATTGACTTTCATATAAGATATTGTTATAATATAAGCGTAATAAAATTTAATATAACGGGATGGGAAAAATCATGAAGGATTCATTGTTTGCAGATTTGAGCGTTGTTGGAATGCGAGGTTGTGAGGACTTCGTTCGACAGGTTGATAATTATCTTCAGGAATGGCGTCGTCACGACAGTGAAGGCACGTTTTTGGTGGAGGCTACCTGCCCCCGCTTCGGTAGTGGAGAAGCGAAGGGTATGATAAGCGAGTCACTGAGAGGAAAGGACGTCTATATAATCTGCGACGTATTCAATCACGGCGTTACGTACAATATGTACGGACAGACCGTTCCTATGAGCCCCGACGATCATTTTCAGGATCTTAAGCGTATTATAGGCGCTATCGGTGGAAAGGCTCGTAGAATTTCCGTAATTATGCCTATGCTCTATGAGGGCAGACAGCATAAGCGTTCCGGAAGAGAATCTCTTGACTGCGCTCTCGCGCTTCAGGAAATAGTGAATATGGGTGTATCCAACCTTATTACCTTCGACGCACACGATCCCCGAGTACAGAACGCGATTCCGCTCAGCGGATTTGATAACGTTCGTACCAGTTATCAGATGATAAAGGCGCTCGTTCGCGCGTATCCCGAAATCACCTTTGATAAAGATGAGATTATGATTATTTCCCCCGACGAAGGCGCAATGGCAAGGTGTATGTACTATTCCTCTATGCTTGGAATAGACCTCGGTATGTTCTATAAGCGCCGTAATTATTCCGTAATCATAAATGGTAAGAACCCGATAGAAGCGCACGAATACCTCGGCCGTGACGTAAAGGGCAAGGACGTTATCGTTGTCGACGATATGATTTCCTCGGGCGACTCTATGATAGACGTTGCATTACAGCTCAAGGGGAAAGGCGCAAAGCGCGTATTCATCTTCTCCGCGTTCGGTCTTTTCTGTAACGGACTTGAGAATATGGATAAGGCGTATGAAGAGGGCGTGTTCACCAAGATTTTCACCACTAACCTTGTATATCGTACCCCCGAGCTCCTTCAGCGCGAATGGTATGGTGAGGTTAATATGTGTAAGTACGTTGCTTACATTATAGATACTCTTAACCACGACCAGACCATAAGCGGTCTGCTCGACCAGTCCAAGCGTATCCACAAGTTCTTAAACGAGCATAAGGTGAAGTAATAAAAGAATATAAAAAAGGCGTTGTGCAAAAGCACAACGCCTTTTATTTTTGTCCTGCCGTTTGTAAAAGAGTAGGGAAGTGAGTGAATTCAATATTCGTTACTGAACCACGTCGAACTTGTAGCCCACGCCCCATACGGTCTTCAATTCCCACTTGTCAGAGAGACCTTCAAGCTTGTCGCGGAGCCTCTTTACGTGTACGTCGACGGTGCGCGAGTCACCGAGATAGTCGAAGCCCCATACCTTGTCAAGTAGCTGATCTCTCGTAAATACTCTGTTGCAGTTTGATGCGAGGAAGTAGAGAAGTTCAAGTTCCTTTGGGGGAATGTCTATCGACTTTCCGCATATTTTAAGCTCATACTTCTGGAGGCTTATCTCGATGTTGTCATACTTGATGACCTCGTCGTCCTGCGCGGAGGTGTGCGAGTTGCAGCGGCGGAGAACAGCCTTGATTCTTGCAGAAAGCTCCTTCATATCAAAGGGCTTTACCATGTAGTCGTCAGCGCCAAGCTCAAGACCAAGCACGGTGTCGAAAACCTCTCCCTTCGCCGTCAACATGATTATAGGGCGGGAAGAAATGGCTCTTATTTCTCGGCAGACCTGCCAGCCGTCCTTTTTGGGCATCATAATATCGAGCAAAACGAGGTCAGGCTCGTAGGTCTTGAATGCCTCAAGCGCGGCAACGCCGTCATATTCGGTCTTTACCTTGTAGCCCTCGTTTTCAAAATACATTTTAAGCATATCGCAAATGTTAACGTCATCGTCTACTATAAGCAATTTTGTATCCGTCATTTTATTTTCCCCTTTCAATTTATTAAAATTGTTAAATTACTAACTAAATTCATTATATCACATTTTCAAAAAAAGTGATGAATAATTTGTTAAGATTGAAAAAATATGCTTTTTGAAAAGGAAATCCCCTTCTTGAACTCAAGTCAGAGAAGGGGAGAATTTCCAATTAACTATTATTTCTTTATTGTGCCGTTAGAACAGTTTACTGTGTAATTGTCAGCGAGAAAATCCCACATTCTTCCAATGCTTATATTATTTCATTCGTTTTTTGTACCTGCATAATTGACGCTTTACTATAATCACGATGTCCCAAAATAATCCCATCACATGGTGTATTATAATATTGCTCCTTTGCGATAATCTTTCATGTTTTGTGATGGTTTTTTGTAATTCTGCGATAATTTTTCACATTTTAGAAGGGAAACGCATTGAAAATACGAATTATATATAGGAGAGGTGGTTCTATGAAGCGCTGGTATATGTGTTGCCATCTTAAAGCGGTATGAAGGGGCCGATATGCAGATTTTCGGGAATCCCTATTATATCCTAATATGCACTGTTATAGAGAAGTCTTGAAAGCTTTTGAAAGGAGCGTTAAAAAAGATGCTTGAAAATAAAATTACAATAATGTCTCGAAAAGCGATTGAAGAGTTGATTATGGACGGCTTCCCAGATAATGTGGCGGTCATCAGCTTCTTTGATCCAAAATCTAAAAGAACACCAAAGGATTATGCTCCCGTTGATTATACCAATGTATGTAGCCGTGTGTTTCCTGTTGCAATTCACGATATTGACATTGAAATCCTTTCCGATTATGGTATCACTTTTGAGACTTATTTTCCCGAAGCGGCTGCTTTGGCCCGATATATCATCAAGAGCGTAGCCGAAGGATATGACATCATCTGTCAGTGTGAATATGGTCAAAGCCGAAGTGCCGCTTGTGCCGCAGCTATTAAAGAACACTATGACAAGCGTGGGATTGATATTTTTGCAGATTATCGGTACTACCCTAATCAACTGGTATTCAATAAACTGTTGTGTGCGTTAAAGGCGGAAGGATCAGAAAATGTTTCTTTATGATCTTAAAAGAAAACTGCGTCGTAAGCGGATTGATAGACTAATGAAAACTAGTGCTCGGAATTATCACCATCATTGTTGGGAAATTGTCGTGCCTGAAAATGAATTGTTAATTCAACTACAGGAATGTGCCATTCAAACCAACCTTCTCCATTTGCTTATTTACGGAAAGTCTTTGCCCGACTATGAAACAAGGCTAATGAGAGCTGCGTTAAAATTTGAGTTTCTCGGTAGCTTGGTATTTCCACTTGATGAAAAGAACCCCGGCAAACCACCGGCTAAAGTATACGTAAGAGAACTTTTTCAAGGCAGATATGAAAGTCTTGATGAAGTAAAAGAAGAAATTCAAAAGATTATGGGAGCAACGGTTGCAGATGAATTTGCAAAAAAAGTCTTTCGGAAGTTGGCTTTTGTGATAAACACTTGCTGTCCCTTGATGGCAGAAACCCATGAAATATGGTGGGAAGAGACATATCGTATGTTCATTGAATATGCAATAGAGCATGATGATTTCGACTTTCCCTATGAAGATAATATTTGGAGAACTTACCCGAAAGATATACCGCAAAGAGGTTGTATTCGAAGTTTCCTTCTTGAAAAAATGCCTGCAGATTTTGTTGATAAAATCACGCACGGTGATTCTTGCCACAATACAATTCGTTGGTGAATAAAAATTATGCCTTGGAGCTTTGATAATGAGTTTAGAAAATGCTATAAAATATGGGAATACAGGTAAATATGAAGATTCTATCAATATCGAAATTAAGGTTAATGATGGAGTGGTAAAATGCCACACTTTTAACCATTTTATAGATCGAAAACTTAAAGAAAAGAAAGATTCGGGTATC
>JAZOOB010000133.1:0-2624 GCA_045654845.1 Eubacteriales bacterium
TCGTCGTTACAGCTACAAACGAAAGCAACGAGAGCAACCAAAAGAGCCACTAACAAAAACGCTTTTAAAGAAAACTTATTAAGCATATCATTCTCCTATATGTAATTTTATATTTAGATACATTTATTATACCTTATTAAATTATATTTGTCAACAGTTTTATTTTATTCTTTTTATCATTATATAAATATAGAAATATAGACATAGAAACCGCCCTGCCGTCTGGCAGGGCGGAAAGCTGTCGCCTATTTTAATTAACCGTTGTTCTTAATGTCGTTTTCGTACTTTTCGTTCATCTTCTTAACCATCTGACCGCCGATAGAGCCTGCCTGACGGGAAGTAAGATCGCCGTTATAACCCTCTTTAAGATTTACGCCAACTTCGCTTGCGGCTTCCATCTTGAACTTGTTGAGAGCAGCCTGTGCCTCGGGTACTACAACCTTATTCTTGGACATTTTAAATTCTCCTATTTATCTTTTAAATCTATATCAATCGAGAAACAGAGAAAAATAAAGAATTTTCATTTGCTTTTCTTTTCTTGCATCTCTGCTATTATTGTTCACCTTTGTTTATTTTTTATTATCGGTAATTATAGGATAAGACGGAAATTATCATATATTATTTTTTACAAAAAAATCAATTTTGGTTTTTTCACAATGTGACATTGTTTTTGTTTTTACGTATGTATAATGATTAAGGAAATAAATTCTGATTTAGAAAAAGAAGGGAAAGAAAAATGACAAAGGAAAACGCATTTTGCCGTACGCAATATAAAAACGGCGTGTTAAACGTTTCTATCAAGGGCGAAATAGACCACCACACAGCGATAAAAACCAGAGAAAAAATAGACGAAGCGATGCTAAGTAACAGACCGAAGGACGTAATACTCGACCTTTCTGCCGTCAGCTTTATGGACAGCTCGGGGCTGGGGCTGATAATAGGACGCGCGTCGCTCGGGCAGGAGATAGGGGCGAGTGTCCGAGTGAGAAACGCGAGCGAGCGAATCAAAAAAATACTGTCTATGGCGGGAGTCTGCCGTATACAAAACCTCATCATAGAAAAAGACAAGGAGAACAAAAAATGAAATCAAAGAGCGTTACAAACAAGATAAGCTTCAATCTGCCGGCAATTTCTGTAAACGAGGGTGTGTGCCGTTCTACCGTAGGAGTTTTTTGCGCACAACTGAACCCGACCATAGAAGAGCTCGCCGACATAAAATGCGCCGTATCCGAGGCGGTGACGAACTGCATAGTCCACGCCTATAAAAACGCACTCGGAACTATCTACATATCGGTTACGCTGTACGAGGACCGTACGGTAAAAATAGAAATACGGGACAAGGGCTGCGGAATTGCCGATATAGAAAGGGCGCGACAACCGCTATTCACTACCGACCCACAAAGCGAGCGAAGCGGAATGGGCTTTTCGGTTATGGAGACCTTTACCGACAAGCTATACGTGAGCAGCACGGTCGGAAAAGGAACGAAGGTTACTCTGAAAAAGCGTCTTTCTTAATATATTATGGTAGAAAACAAATACGGCGAAAACATACGGCTTGTAAAGCTATCCCAAGAGGGCGATGCAAAGGCGACCGAAGAGCTTTTTCTTTTAAACGGTGGGCTTGTCAAGAGCATAGCGACACGCTTTATCGGGCGAGGTACGGATTTAGAGGACCTCATAGAGCTCGGCAATATCGGGCTTCTGAAGGCTATCCGCACCTTCGATTTTGAAAAAAATTGCGCCTTTTCGACCTATGCGGTCCCTCTCATTTTCGGCGAGATACGGCGCTTTCTGCGTGACGACGGACCTATAAAGGTGTCGAGAAGCCAGAAAAGACTCGGCGCGCGTCTTATGGCGGAAAAGGAGCGCTTGCAGAAGGAGGGCGACGAGGACGTGAAGCTATCGACACTTGCAGAACTCTGTAACGTCACCTTAGAGGAAGCATCGAGTGCGCTCGACTCTATTGCGCCGCTTTCATCACTTTCAGACACAGTATACGGTGACGAGGAAGGAATGACGCTCGAGGGTACTCTATACGACGAGGATGAAAATGCAAGAATGCTCGACAGACTCGCCATCTCCTTTGCTATTGAAAAGCTCCCCGAATTAAAAAAGAAAATAATACTTCTCCGCTATTACAGAAACCTCTCGCAGCAGGAAACGGCAAACGCTTTGGGTCTTACACAGGTAAAGGTATCCCGCGAAGAAAAGAAAATACTCGCATTTTTCAGACAAGAGCTGTCCGAATAGAGCTTTTTCGTGTTTTTTCGCGCGGTCATACCGAAAATATTGTTAATTATATGTTAACAATATAGGAAAAGACTTGATTTTTTTCTTTATAGTAGTAAAATATAACTCGGTTAGCACTCAAAAACGGCGAGTGCTAAAAAATACGAAAAAATTATCCCGTAAGGGAATTGGAGGATGATATTATGACAATCAAACCGCTTGCTGACCGCGTTGTAATCAAGGCAGTCGAGGCAGAGGAAACGACCAAGACCGGAATTATTCTTCCCGGCTCTGCACAGGAAAAGCCCCAGGTAGCTGAGGTAGTAGCAGTAGGCCCCGGTGGTCTTGTTGACGGCAAGGAAATAGTTATGACCGTTAAGGTCGGTGATAAGGTA
>JAZOOB010000134.1:0-5409 GCA_045654845.1 Eubacteriales bacterium
AGGTTAAGGAAATGGCTGAATCCGAAAAGGCATCCGAGGAATTCAAGGTTGCAGCTAAGGCTTACCTTGATACCAAGGAAGACGGAAAGGCAAACGAAGCGGCTACCAAGGCTCTTATCGTTGAACTCGAAAAGGCTGCAGCTGCAGGTTGCCCCGTAGCACCCGCAATTCTCGCTGAAAAGTCCTACCTTTCCAAGAAGTCCGTATGGATCTTCGGTGGTGACGGATGGGCATACGATATCGGTTTCGGCGGTCTCGACCACGTAATCGCAAGTGGTGAGGACGTAAACATCATGGTATTCGATACCGAGGTTTACTCTAACACCGGTGGACAGGCGTCCAAGGCTTCCAATATCGGTCAGGTTGCACAGTTCGCAGCAGCAGGTAAGGCAATCGGTAAGAAGGATCTTGCACAGATCGCTATGTCCTACGGCTACGTTTACGTTGCACAGATCGCTATGGGTGCTGACCTCAACCAGACCATCAAGGCTCTCGCTGAGGCAGAGGCTTACCACGGTCCTTCTATCGTAATCGGCTACGCTCCTTGTGAAATGCACAGCATCAAGGGCGGTATGGCTAACTGTCAGGCAGAAATGAAGAAGGCTGTTGAGGCTGGTTACTGGCAGATGTTCCGTTACAATCCTGCACTCAAGGCAGAGGGCAAGTCTCCCTTCACCCTTGATTCCAAGGATCCTACGGGCAGCTATCAGGACTTCATCAAGGGCGAAGCTCGTTATGCTCGTTTGGCTCAGGCATTCCCCGAAAGAGCAGAAGCTCTCTTCGAAAAGGCTGAAGCTACTGCAAAGGCTAAGTTCGAGCGCTTGAAGAAGCTCGGCGACTTCTATTCCTGATCATTTGAATATTAAATGATTTAACCCCTGCGAAGCATTAGCTTCGCAGGGGTTTTTTTATGAAACGAAATCGTGGCGTTTCCACGGTGAAATCCTCGTTTCACTCGGAAGAAATCGCTTCGCGATGAAATCCTGCTTGCAGGATCAAAAGAGAAGGCAATAAAAAAAGGACTGCTTCGGTTCCAAAAAAGCAATCCTTGACGTAAAATCATTTATGTTGTGAAGACTCATTTTCCTTCGCCTTCGTCGGTACTGTTTAGGGCAAATTCAATGCTCTGACATATTACTTCGTTTCTCGACAGGTCGGTTTCTGCCGCTACTCTGTCTATCTTGTCGATAAGTTCTTTATCGATTCTGACCGAAATAACTATTTTCTCGTGCTTGTTAGGCCAGAAAGCCATTCTTTTATCACTTCCTTAAATATTTACTTCCTTTATGTACTAATTATAGCATATTATAGATATGGTGTATATATTCAATTTATAATATCACTTTTTGAATACAAGGCGTTTTTTCGGTGGTTTTACACAAAAAGAGGACAGGCTTTTGTGCTTTTTAGTATAATATGATATGGCGCGTGCCATTTTCTTTATGGTGAGCAGAAAGAGTATGTATTACAAATATAAATATCTTTTGTAGAGCGAAATAATATTTAAAAAGCGAAAAAACGCATAAAAACAAGGTTATAATTGACAAATATGAGGTCAATATGATAAAATTATTAAAAAGACGGAGGACGGATATGAAAAAAGAGTTAGTAGAAAAGCTTTTGCCCTTCAAACCAGAAAAGATTATTCTTTTCGGAAGTCAGGCGAAGGGGAATGCAAGAGAAGAAAGCGACATAGACCTTTGTATAGTTATAGAAACCGAAAAAAAGCACAGACTCGTCCCCGAGCTATATTGCGCACTTGACTGTGATAAGCCGATAGACATTATCGTTTATACCCCGAAGGAATGGGAAGAGTGTGTAAGCGACGAAAGTAGCTTCGCCTATAAGATACTTACCGAGGGGGTAGTTCTTTATGGCTGATAGCAAGAGATATGCAGACTGGTACAACAAGGCGAAGTCCGACTTGAACGGCGCGATAATTCTCTATAAAAACGATGCCGATCTTTCACTCGTCGCCTTTCACTGTCAGCAGGCAATAGAAAAGATGTTAAAGGGCTACATTCTCAAAAACACGAGAATTCTTTTGGAAGGACATAGCCTTGTATTTCTTATAAGGCGCGCGTCTCAGTTCGACGTAGATATGAAGGGTTTTCTGAAGGACTGTGCCTTTGTAAACCAGTTTTACGTCGAAACAAGGTATCCGTCCGACCTGCCAAGCGAGGTGGACGGTGAAGAAGCGAAGGAGTGCCTCGACGTCGCTACGAGAGTAGTGGAATATATAGATAGGCAAGAATGAAAATGCAAACAAAAGATTACATATCTATAATATATGAGGACAAGGATCTTGTCGCTTGTGAAAAACAGCCGACCATACTTACCCTGCCCGCTGAGAATGGCGAAAAGAGTCTTATCGACTATCTTTACGAGTACTATGAAGAAAAGGGCGAGAAATCCGAGCTTTTTCCTCTGCACCGCTTAGACAGACTTACGGGCGGAGTCGTTGTTTTCGCGAAGAACAAGGCGACGGCAGGCGCGCTTTCTTCTATCTTTTCGGAGCACAAGAATATAAAGGAATATTATGCCGTTTTAGAAAAAGTGCCGGAAAACGAAAAAGCCGAGCTTCGAAATATGCTTTATGCCGATAAAAGAGCGAACAAGAGCTATATTGTAGATAAGGCGCGCAAGGGCGCAAAGGAAGCGGTGCTTTCCTATGAAATAAAGGCAAAAGCGAGCGACGGAAAACGAGAGCTCTGCCTTGCAAACATTTCTTTACAAACAGGAAGAATGCATCAGATAAGAGCGCAGTTATCTAATATCGGCTCGCCTATCTTGGGCGACGGAAAATACGGAAGCCGCGAAAACAAATGCTCGCTTGCATTATGGGCGTATCACCTTTTTTTCACCTACAAGAAAAAGGCCTACGATTTTTATTCTTACCCTGATGTCAGCGAATATCCTTGGTCGTATTTTGAAAGCGAAATTAAATAAAAAGGGCGTACTCACTACCGCATAGGGCAGATGAGCACGCTTTTTATTATATATAATATATAAGGAAGGAATCAGATCCATTTCTTGCCGACACTTACCTCGGCACAAAGGAGCACGGGGAGAAGCACCGCGTTTTCCATTTCGGCTTTTACAAGCTCGCCTACGTATTCGGCACAGTCCTCTTTCGCTTCTACTATTATTTCGTCGTGCACCTGCATGACGAGTCTGGCGTCGAGCTTTTCTTCCTTGAGCCTTCTCGCTACGTTCAGCATAGCTATTTTCATCACGTCGGCGGCAGTGCCCTGCAAGGGGCTGTTCATAGCCGCGCGCTTTCCGAATTCCTGTAATTGCTTGCGCGAGGAGGAAAGCTCGGGAATATAACGTCTTCTGCCAAAGAGCGTTTCGGTATAACCGAATTCAAACGCGCCTTGCACCGAGGCGTTAAGGAACTCTCTTATCTTCGGATATTTCTCAAAATAGCTTTCGATATATTCCTTCGCCTGACCTACCGAGATGTTGAGGTCGCCCGAAAGTGAATAAGCGCCCATTCCGTATACTATACCGAAGTTCACCGCCTTTGCGCGCTTTCTGTATTCCTCGGTGACGGCAAATTCGGGAATGCCGAAAACTATCGACGCGGTTTTCGTATGAATGTCCTCACCGTTTGCAAACGCTTCGGTCATTATCTCGTCGCCCGAAAGGCAGGCGAGCAAGCGGAGCTCTATCTGCGAATAGTCGGCATCTACTAAAAGATAACCCTCTTTTGCCTCAAACTGCTCTCTGACCTTTCTGCCGAGTGCGGTCTTTATCGGGATGTTCTGCAGATTAGGCTCGGTAGAGGAAAGTCTGCCCGTCACCGTCAATGCTTGACGGAAGTCGGTGTGCACTCTGCCGTTTTCGTCAGCCGCCTTCAAAAGACCGACGGCATAGGTGGATTTGAGCTTGCTGACCTTTCGGTATTCAAGTATTTCATTTATTATAGGGTGATAGAGCTTGAACTGCTCCAAGGTCTCGACGTCGGTGGAGTATCCGCTTTTCGTCTTTTTCTTCAGAGGAATTTCCAATTCTTCAACTAAAACCTCGGCGAGCTGCTTCGGGGAGTTTATGTTGAATTTAAGACCTGCCAATTCATATATCTTTTCGGTCAATTCGTCTATTCGTTTTGAAAGCTCGTCTTCGAGCGCCTGCATACCCTCGATATTAAAGGCGAAGCCCGTCTCTTCCATTTCGGCTAAAAGCAAGGAAAGCGGAAGCTCTATCTTTTCAATGATGGGAAGACAGGCGTCCTTTTCTGCTCTTTTGTGAAGCTCTTTAAAAAGAGGGAGGAGAATATGAGCGAAAGGCTCGTTTTCGGGCAATTCATAGCCCAGATATTCAAGCGCGACAGAAGAAAGCGATCTCTGTCCCTTTGAGGAATCTATTACGTAGGAATAGAGCATAAGGTCCTTTTTGTGAGAGGAGAGCTTGATGCCTTTCTTTGAAAGGGTGTGATATAACGCCTTTGCATCAAAGCAGACGAAATCCGAGTCGAAAAGAAAATCAAGCTCGGAAACGTCACCCGAGAAAACGAAATTTTCATTTTCTGTGCTTATATACGCTATATCGTCTTTTATTTCCAAGGCGAAAAGGGAAGAGACCTTTTCCTTGATTTCAGCGGGTGTAGCTTCCTTGTATTCGCTTGATACTTCTATTTTTTCTTTTTCTTCAAATGCAGAGAAAAGGTCGGCTTGAAAGGAGTCGCTCGGCGCTTCTGCCTTTTCTTTTGGCTTTTCTTCTTTTTCTTCGCTTAAATCAGATTCAGAAAGTCCGAATTTCTTAATAAGCGCGTTGAATTCAAGCTCTTTGAATTTCTTATAAAGCGCACCTCTGTTCATGCCCGAATAGACAATATCCTCTAAGGATTCCTTTATAGGCGAGTTTACGTCTATTCTTGCGAGCTCGTAGCAGAGATAAGCGGTTTCTTTATCCTTTATGAGCTTTTCGCGAACACCCTTTGCAATAGAGGGGGAGTCGATATTTTCATATATGCCGTCGAGCGAGCCGAATTCCGAAAGAAGCTTGAAGGCGGTCTTTTCACCGACACCCGCAACACCGGGGATATTGTCCGACGAGTCGCCCATAAGCGCCTTCGCGTCAACGAGTCTCTTCGGCTCGATTCCGTACTTTTCAAAACACGCCTTGTTATCGAAAAGAAGCGTGTCGGAATTCGTCGCCAAAAGCACGTTTACTTTATCTGTTATAAGCTGTAAAAGGTCACGGCCGCCACTGAGTATATAGGCAAAAAGCTCTTCGTCTTTGTTTGCCTTCGATGCGATAGTACCCTGAATGTCGTCAGCCTCGTAGCCCTCGAGTTCCAAGGTGGAAAGTCCCATAAGACGCAGACATTCCTTAGCATCGTCAAACTGCGAAAGCAATTCCTCGGGTGTGGGGTGTCTGCCTTCCTTATATGCGGGGTACATC
>JAZOOB010000135.1:0-3897 GCA_045654845.1 Eubacteriales bacterium
CCGGAAATACCGATCTTTATGTGGTCCATGACCTCAAAGCCGCTATCCTTTCTCGTGGTCTGAATCTTACTGATTATCTCGCGCACGATACCCTCTTCGATAAGCTCTTCTGTGAGGTTGGTGTCGATAACGACTGTGATATTGTTGTCAGCGAAGGACTCGTATCCCGCCTTCTGTGTCATATCTATAAGAAGATCTTCACGCGAAAGCTCTGCTACGGTGTCGGAAAGCTCAAGCTTAATCACGCCGTTTGCGTCCAGCTCATCTATCGCCGCGTTTCCATCCTCGATAGCCGAAAGCTTTTCCTTTATCTGTCCAAGGTACTTGCCATACTTAGGACCGACAGTCTTAAGCTGAGGCTTGAAGGTGTAGGAGGTGAAGTCGCGCACGTTGTCGGTGAATTCAACACACTTTACGTTGAGCTCGTCTTCGATTATTTCTACGTAGAATTCGGGGAGAGTGAAGTCTGCCTTTACGTACATCTTGGATACGGGCTGACGATTCTTGATTGTGGCGGAGTTACGGCAGGCTCTACCGAGAGCGACAGTCGTAAGAACCTCTTCCATATGCAATTCAAGCTCTTTGTCGATGCAGGATTCGTCTGCTACGGGGAAGTCGCAGAGGTGTACGCTTTCGGGAGCGTTCTTGTCGATGCTGCAAACGAGGTTGCGGTAAATGTCCTCAGCCATGAAGGGAATCATGGGCGCGCTGACCTTACAGAGATTTACGAGAACCGTGTAGAGAGTCATATACGCGTTTATCTTGTTCTGAGTCATTTCCTTGCCCCAGAAGCGCTCACGGCTACGGCGTACGTACCAGTTACTCATTTCGTCGACGAACTTCATAAGAAGCTTCGAGGTCTCGGTAATCTTGTAGTTAGCGAGATTGTCGTCTACCTCTTTTATAAGGGTGTTCATCTTGGAAAGAAGCCATTTGTCCATTACGGAAAGCTTGTCGTAGTCAAGAGTGTATTTCGTCGCATCAAAGCCGTCTATGTTAGCGTAAAGCACGAAGAATGCGTAGGTGTTCCAGAGAGTACCCATGAACTTTCTCTGTCCTTCGACTACCGCGCCACGGTGGAAGCGGTTAGGGAGCCAAGGCGCACTGTTCGAATAGAAGTACCAGCGGATAGCGTCTGCGCCGAATTCCTCGAGCGCTTCCATAGGATCTACCGCGTTACCCTTCGACTTGGACATCTTCTGTCCGTTTTCGTCCTGTACGTGACCCAAAACGATAACGTTTTTATAGGGGGCTTTGTTGAAGATAAGAGTGGAGATAGCGAGCAGAGAATAGAACCATCCACGCGTCTGGTCTACCGCCTCGCTTATGAAATCTGCAGGGAACTGTGAATCGAAAAGCTCCTTGTTTTCAAAGGGATAATGCCACTGAGCGAAGGGCATAGCACCCGAGTCAAACCAGCAGTCTATAACCTCGGGCACGCGCTTCATTTCACCCTGACACTCGGGACATTTTATAGTCACGGCGTCGATGAAGGGACGGTGAAGCTCTATGTCGTCGGGACAGTTGTCCGACATTTCCTTAAGCTCTGCAATAGAGCCGATAGAATGTCTGTGTCCGCAGGAGCATTCCCAAATGTTAAGAGGAGTACCCCAATAGCGGTTACGGCTTACGCCCCAGTCCTGTACGTTTTCGAGCCAGTCGCCGAAGCGGCCCTTACCGATGCTTTCGGGAATCCAGTTTATTGTGTTATTGTTACGGATAAGATCATCTCTTACCGCGGTCATCTTGATAAACCAAGAGTCGCGCGCATAGTAGATAAGAGGAGTGCCGCAGCGCCAGCAGTGAGGATAGGAGTGCTCGAAGGGAAGAGCTGCAAAGAGAAGTCCAGCCTCATCGAGTGCCTTAAATACCTCTTTGTCTGCATCCTTGCAGAACATACCTGCCCAAGGAGTTTCCTTCGTCATCTGACCCTTTTCGTCTACGAGCTGTACGAATGCGAGGTCGTAGTTTCTGCCGACTACTGAGTCGTCTTCACCGAAAGCGGGCGCGATATGAACTATACCCGTACCGTCGGAAAGAGTTACGTAGTTGTCGCAGGTTACGATATAAGCCTTTCCCTTCGGGTTAACAAAGTCGAAGAGAGGCTCGTATTCGGTGTATTCGAGCTCTTTACCGATATAGCTCTCAAGAACTTCGTATTCGTCCTTGATAACCGAAGAGATAAGAGCTTCGGCGAGAATATATTTTTCCTCGCCTACCGAGATTTTTACGTAGGTTTCGTTCGGGTTTACGCAGAGCGCTACGTTAGAGGGCAGAGTCCAAGGGGTAGTGGTCCAAGCGAGGAAGAACTCGTTTTCCTTGCCCTTTACTCTGAACTTTGCGATAGCGGACTTTTCCTTTACGTCCTTATAGCCTTGTGCTACCTCATGGCTGGAAAGCGGAGTACCGCAACGGGGGCAGAAGGGAACTATCTTAAAGCCCTTGTAAAGCAAGCCCTTTTCCCAAATCTGCTTGAGTGCCCACCACTCGGATTCAATAAAGCTGTTGTGATAGGTTACGTAGGGATCGTTCATATCTGCCCAGAATCCTACGGCAGAGGAGAACTGTTCCCACATTCCCTTGTATTTCCATACGCTTTCCTTACATTCCTGAATGAAAGGCTCAAGACCGTACTGTTCAACCTGTTCTTTTCCGTCGAGGCCGAGCTTCTTTTCTACCTCAAGCTCAACGGGAAGACCGTGAGTGTCCCAGCCTGCCTTACGAAGAACGTGATAACCCTTCATAGTGCGGTAACGGGGAATCATATCCTTTATTACGCGGGTAAGCACGTGACCGATATGAGGCTTTCCGTTTGCCGTAGGAGGTCCGTCGTAGAAGGTATAGGTCTCGCCGTCTTTACGGGAGTCTATACTTTTCTGGAAAACGTTGTTTTCTTCCCAGAACTTTACGGTCTCCTTTTCTCTTTGCACGAAATTAAGGTTGTTTGAAACCTTATTATACATATATAATCCTCCTTAGGATAATAATTTAACAAAATAAAAAAGCCTGTCCCGCCAAACAGGACAAGGCAAATAACCCTTGAAACTATTCAGCATACCACTATATGCCTTCCAGTGACGGCGGAAACCCCGACGGAAAATAATCGGCGAAAAGCCTTTCCTCTCCGCAGCTCAGAAGTGATATTCGATTGAAAACTACTAAGCATCGGCTCACACCATACCCGACTCGCTTGGCGTTTCGTCTTCATCTACTGTCTTCGTCACAGCCTTTATAAATGAAGCGCGCTGGTTTTTAAAACCAAAACGCATATTTACAACATATAGTATAGTACGAAATCCGTATAAAGTCAAGTAAAAAAGGAAAATAATCTAAAACTTTCAAAAAAACCTGCTCAATTTAGGCGCAAAAAACAAGAATTTTTCAAAAAGCCCTTGCCAAACCGACAATTTTGTGTTATACTATCAAGGTCTTCAGAGATATCAAATTCCAAACTAAAAAATGTACAGTATGCATCACAGAGAGTTATCTCGCCTCTGGCGAGAATACCCACACCCCGCGTCTGACAAGCGAGCTTGTCGATCTTCGGGTGGGGTATGCGAAGTGGATTCGACGAGCAAAGCTCATCGAGCCATTTCTCAAAGGGCTCTGCATAGATATGATGCACGCTGTTGCATCATATCCGTAAAGGCAGTGGTCATAACGGGTAAGCGAAGCAAAAAAGACATAATATGTCGTTTTTGCAAGCGTGTCACGAAAATAAGAAGAAATGAAGCCGAGTTTACGAGGCGCGCATTTCGACTATATTTTCGGAAGGGCAAGGACTCGAAATCAGTCTGATTTCGTTACCAAGTCTTTCCTTGTAAAAATTCAATAACTAAAAAATGTACAGTATGCATCATAGAGAGTTATCTCGCCTCTGGCGAGAATACCCACACC
>JAZOOB010000136.1:0-3895 GCA_045654845.1 Eubacteriales bacterium
AGCTGCATGCTCTTTTTACCCTCTTCCTCGTCTTCATCATCTACGCCCTCAAAAACAGTAGTGTCACCAAAAATAGTGCTCATTTCTATTTTGATAGGCTCGTTTTCTTCTATCTCTTCTTGTATCTCTTCTGCCTCTTCGTCCTCGAAATGTAAATTTTTGTTTACCTCGTCGGTGTCGAAGGGTGAGGTGAATACGCAATCCTCCTCTGCGTCGTCAAGCTCTTCAAACTGCTCGTCTCTTTCAAAGGAAAGCTTTTCGGGCGACGACACAAGAATCTCGTCGGGATTTTTCGGTTCCTCGACGCTTTCGCTTTCTTCTTTATTTTCGGCGCTTTCAGAGTCTTTTCTTCTCTTCAAAAACGAGAAAAGGCTATTTTCCTTCTTTTCGGCAGGTGCGCTATGCTCACCACCGCCCACAGTACTCACTCTTTCAAGTGCGCGAAGCATATCGACAGCGCTCTCGTATCTGTTTTCGGGGCGCTTCGATAGCGCGCGCATAATAACGAGGTCGAGCTCCTTCGATATATCGGGGTTTACGTCACTCGGACGGGCAGGTGTGTCGGTGACCTGCATCATTATTACGTGGGAAGACGACTGTGCTTCGAAGGGACGAGTGCCAGTGAGCATCTCGTACATAACGATAGCGAGCGAATAAAGGTCGCTTCTCGCGTCTACCGAATTACCTCTCGCCTGCTCGGGACTTATATAATGAACGGTGCCGATAGAACGGACCTCCAGAGCGAAGCTGTCCTTATCGGGAAGACTCGCAATACCGAAGTCCGCCACCTTTATCTGTCCGTTTTTCATTATCATAATGTTTTGCGGCTTTATGTCTCTGTGTACTATTCCCTTTTCGTGAGCCTCCTTCAAGGCGCGAAGCACCTGTTTTGCGCAGGAAAGCGCTTCCTTTGCCGAGAGGACCTTTTTGTGCTTCAAATACGAGGAAAGCGTTATGCCCTCTACGTATTCCATAACTATATACTTGATATTTCCGTCCATAGAAATATCAAAAACGTTCACTATATTAGGGTGAGAAAGTCGCGCTATCGCCTTGACCTCCGTCTCAAAGCTACGGCTGTTCATACGATACTCGTTTTTATCATCCTCGAGGATTTTAAGCGCTACCTCTCTTGCGAGAATCACGTCGTTTGCCTTATAAACACAAGCCGAGCCACCCTTTCCGACGACGCCGGTTACCATATATCTGCCGTCAAGCAGCATTCCGATAAAATTCTTATTATCCTGCATTCCTTTTCCCCTCGTCAGATTTTTATGAGTAATGCGGTCACGTTATCGTCTCCGCTCTCTTCGTTTGCATATGTAATAAGCTCTGAAACCTTTTCTTCAAGTGTCGTCGACTTTTCTACGATTTCCTTTATTTTTTCGTCGGGTAGCGCATTTGTAAGACCGTCGGTGCAGAGCAATATAAAATCTCCGCCCTCTAAGTCTGTCGCCGTATATTCGGGCTCTATCTCACTCGATGCGCCGAGCGCCTTTGTAATAAGGTTTCTTCTCGGGTGATTTCTCGCGCCGTCTTCGTCGATAATTCCTTGGTCGAGCAGTTCCTGTACGTAGGAATTATCCTTTGTGAGCTGAGAAATCTCGCCGCCTCTTACAAGATATATTCTGCTGTCCCCCACATTTGAGGTATAAAGACAATTTTTATATATAAAAGCAGAGGTAAGGGTCGATCCCATACCGAAAAGGCTCTCGTCATTTTCCGCTTGTTCGCATATCGCTTTGTTTGCGGCATAGACCGCATTACTGAAAATGCGCTTTATGTCAAACGGCTTCACCTCATCCGTCACCTCTCTTCTTTCCGCATAGAAGAAGCCGAAGCGTTCAAGATAAGTTTTTACCGCGAGCTTTGCCGCAGTCTTTCCGCCTGCCATACCACCCATTCCGTCGCAAACGACGGAAAGCAGATATTCACCGCTTTTTTCGGAAATGCCGTAGCTATCCTGATTTTCCTCTCTTTTTGTTCCTATATCGCTTTTAGCAAAAAAATTCATTTTAGTCCTCTTTGTGAAAATCTTTGTAAATAATTCTTTACTCTTTCTTTTCCTTTGCCGTGTTTCTGCGAAGCTGACCGCAGGAAGCGTTTACGTCGCCACCGAGTCTGCGACGCACCGTCGCAGTGATTCCCTGCGAAGTGAGCGTTGATGCAAATTTTTCCACGCTTTCTCTGTCTCCGCGCTTAAAGCCCGTCTCCTCGACCTCATTCACTCTTATGAGATTTACGTGTATGGGCGCGCCTATCTTATCGAAATACCTCTTGAGAAGCGACGAAAGTAGCTTCGCGTCCTCTACGCTATCGTTTTTACCCGAAATCAAGGTGTATTCAAAGGATATTCTTCTTTTCGTCGTGTTGTAATAGTACACACAGGCAGAAAGCAGGTCGTCTATATTATACTTATTGTTTACAGGCATAATGGCAGAACGGCTTTCGTCGGTCGCCGCGTGAAGAGAGATCGACAGAGTTATAGGTAGCTCCTCACTTGCAAGCATCTTTATCTTGTCGGCAAGTCCGCAGGTCGAAAGCGAGATGTGTCTATACCCTATATTAAGTCCGTCCTCGCAATTTACAAGACGCAAAAACTTGTTTACGTTTTCGTAATTATCAAGCGGCTCGCCTATTCCCATCATAACGATATTGGATATTCTTTCGCCCGTATCCTTTTCTGCCGCGATTACCTGTCCGAGCATTTCAGACGGATATAGGTTTCTCACCCTGCCACCGATAGTCGAAGCGCAGAAGCGACAGCCCATTCGACATCCCACCTGACAGGAAATGCAGAGAGTGTTTCCGTGCTTATATTTCATAAACACACTCTCGATACACTCACCGTCAAAAAGGCGGAAAAGATATTTTACCGTACCGTCAATCTTTGATACAAGCTTTTTCTCTACCTCTGGAAGATAGTCCACTGTATCCTCGCAAAGTCTTTGACGAAGCGCTTTGGAAAGTGTGGTTATCTCTTCGAGCCTTTCACCCTTCGCAAGACGCGAAAAAATCTGCTTCGCTCTGTATCGGGGCTCGCCGTAGGTGGAAAGCAATTCTTCGAGCTCGCAAGGAAGCTGCGAGCGTATATCCACCTTTTTTGCTTCTTCTGTCTGCATAATTACACCTTTTTTATAATCTTACCATTCTTGAAATGAAAAATCCGTCGCATTTGTGCTTGTGCGGAAAAAGAGTGAGCATTCCGTCTTCGCTCTCAAGAGAGCCGACCTTGAAATCACTCGGTGCAAAATCGGGATTTTTCGACAAAAATTCTTTTACAGCTTCCTCGTTTTCTCCTCTGTTTAAGGTGCAGGTGGAAAATACGAGATAGCCACCGCGCTTTACGTAGCGCGCGCTTGAATTAAGAATTTCGCGCGAAAGCGCACACAATTCTTCAAAATTGAATTCCCTGTGTCGAAGGTCGGGCTTTTTTGCAAGCACGCCGAGACCCGAGCAGGGTACGTCGCAGATTACACAATCCGCCTTTTCTATGTAGTCCTCTATTACCTCTCTGCTATCATGCGCTCTTGCCTCGATAGAAAAAACAGAAAGCCTTTTCGCGCCCTCCTCTATGAGAGGAAGCTTGCTTTCGTGAAGGTCGAGGGAAAGCACTCTGCCCTTATCATTCATCTTCATCGAAGCGCCGAAGCTCTTTCCTCCGGGGCAAGCGCAGACGTCGATAAGGAAATCTCCTTCCTTTAAAACGAGCGCTTCACATTCAAGCTGTGAGGCTATATCCTGCACAAAAAAGAGTCCGTCGAAAAAACCGAAAGGCGCCTCGGGCGAGGTCTTATCGTAAACTAAAATTCCGTTTGGCGAAAGCTCGCTTGCGTCACAATTAACGCCTTTTTCTTTGAGCTTTAAAAGAAGCTCGTCTCTCGTAATTTTAAGC
>JAZOOB010000137.1:0-3027 GCA_045654845.1 Eubacteriales bacterium
TTCCTGACAGTCACCGTAGGTGAAGTCCATTTCCTTACCGCCAACGATAGCGGGAAGGTCACGAAGGTCAGCGGGAACCGTCCAGTCGAGTGTGATGTTCGAGAACGGTGCCTGAGTACCCCAACGGGAAGGTGTGTTTACACCGTAAATGAAGGACTGAATGCACTGCTTAACCTCTTTATAGGTGAGGTTGTCTATCTTAACGAAGGGGGCAAGATAGGTGTCGAACGAGGAGAATGCCTGAGCGCCTGCCCACTCGTTCTGCATAATTCCAAGGAAGTTAACCATCTGGTTACAGAGGGTGGAAAGGTGACCTGCGGGGGAAGAGGTGATCTTTCCGGGCACGCCGCCAAGACCTTCCTTAATAAGCAGCTTCAAGCTCCAACCTGCGCAATAGCCGGTAAGCATTGAAAGGTCGTGAATGTGAATGTCGCAGTTTCTATGCGCGTTTCCAATCTCCTCGTCGTAAACCTCGGAGAGCCAGTAGTTTGCGGTAATTGCGCCAGAGTTCGAAAGGATAAGACCGCCGACAGAATAGGTGACGGTGGAGTTTTCCTTTACACGCCAGTCAAGTACGTTTACGTAATTGTTTACGGTTTCTTTGTAGTCAAGGTAAGTGCTCTTCAAATTACGGAGCTTTTCGCGCTGCTTTCTATACAGAATGTACGCCTTAGCTACCGCGTCGTAGCCGCCCTGAATCAAAACAGATTCAACGCTGTCCTGAATGTCCTCAACGGCAACCTTGCCGTCCTTGATTTTAGGAAGAAAATCCGCAGAAACCTTGAGCGCCAAAAAGTCGATTATATTATCGGTATAATCTGTATTTGTAGCCTCAAACGCTTTTTTCATAGCATTTGCGATCTTTACAATGTCAAAGTCTACGATTTTTCCGTCTCTTTTAATGATCTGATACATTTTCTTTTCCCCTTTTGATTTATTTATATTTTATTTTTATAATCCTCTTATTTCAGCCTTACGGACAAACGGCGACACTATAGTCTGGAATTTTTTCATTTCGTCAGAAGAAAATTCCGAAAGTCCGTCGGGCGAAAGCAGCTCTCCCGAATTCTTGAACTGCTGTAAATAATACTTGTCAGCCGATGAAATCCATTTCGCAAGTGAGAGAATGCTCTCTTCGGTGTGGATTCCCTTCACAACCGTAGTTCTGAATTCATAGTCTACTGCACCCGAGAGCAAGAAATCCTTACTCTCATTTATAGCCTCTATATCGATAGAAATATCCCCCGTCGCTCGAGTGTATTCCTCGGGGGAGTTTTTTATATCCATAGCCACGTAATCGACGAGCTTTTTCTCGACGAGCTCACGTAAAAGGCGTGGATTCGTTCCATTAGTATCTATTTTAATTAAATAGCCGAGCTCTTTGACCTTCGAGAGAAAATCACCTATGTCGCGATGAAGCAAGGGCTCACCGCCCGTTATCACGACACCCTCTAAAATTCCCTGTCGCTGACGAAGGAATGCCAGCACGTTTTCCTCATCTATTCTATCCGTGCATTCACCGTCGACCAAGTGCGCATTATGGCAAAAAGGACACTTGAAATTACAGCCCAACGTGAAAACAGTGCAAGCGACCACGCTCGGAAAGTCAAGTAAAGTTAGCTTTTGTACTCCTGCGAGCTTCATTTCTCCCTCCTTTTTACAAACTGTGACAAGATTATACCATATATAGTTACGATTGTCAATAGAAAACACTATATATTGTGTTTATTTTTTATTTAGTTTTGTGACCAAATCACATTTTTACCCCGTTATTATATGATAAAATTAACTGAAAAGGGGGATAAATCAGGTGAAAATAACATTAAATCCCAATGAAGAAATAGTAAAGATAGTAAAAGAAGGGCTTTTGCGCCGAGGTGGGCACTGTCCATGTGTAAGAGAAGAAACAGAGGACACAATATGTATGTGCAAGCAATTCCGTGAGCAGATAAAAGACCCTGCTTTTGAGGGCTACTGTCACTGTATGCTCTATTACAAATCCAAATAAAGAGGTATCAAAATGAAAGAGATTAAAATTACAAAGGAAAACTTTGAAAACGAGGTTATAAAGTCGGAAAAGCCCGTGCTTTTGGACTTTTTCGCTAACTGGTGCGGTCCTTGTAAGATGATAGCACCCTATATAGAGGAAATAGCAAACGAAAGAGACGATATAAAGGTCGGAAAAATCGACGTAGACGAAGAGGGCGAGCTCGCCTCTGCCTTCAATATTTTCAGCATTCCTTCCATTATAGTAATGAAGGAAGGAAAGATAGCAAATCAGGCGGTAGGCTATCGTTCAAAGGAACAGCTTTTAGAGCTGCTCGACTGACGCAACGTAAACTTTAGTTTTCATTAAGGGCGCACGTCCAACAACTGAATATATTTCGCAAAACCTGTCAAATATATTCTTATAAAACAAAAAAACAAAAAAAACAAAAATAAAAATAAAGGAAGGTCACAAAAAATGAGCAAGTATTCAGGCACAAAAACCGAAAAGAATCTTATGGCGGCTTTCTCGGGCGAAAGCGAAGCGAGAAACAAGTATACCTATTTTGCATCCGTCGCAAAGAAGGAAGGCTACGAGCAGATCTCGGCTCTCTTCTTAAAGACGGCTGAAAACGAAAAGGAACACGCTAAAATGTGGTTTAAGGAATTAAACGGCATCGGTGACACGAAGGAAAACCTTCTCCATGCGGCAGAGGGCGAAAACTACGAGTGGACGGACATGTACGAGGGCTTTGCAAAGGACGCGGAAGAAGAAGGATTTACCGACCTTGCAATCAAGTTCCGTCTTGTAGCGGCAGTAGAAAAGCACCACGAGGAAAGATACCGCGCGCTACTTCAGAACGTAGAGACCGCAAAGGTATTCGAAAAGAGTGAGGTCAAGGTATGGGAATGCCGTAACTGCGGACATATCGTAGTAGGCATGAAGGCTCCCCAGATCTGCCCCACCTGCGCACATCCCCAGAGCTATTTCGAAATCCACGCAGAAAACTATTAATTTTATAGTTCCAATATTAAAAACGC
>JAZOOB010000138.1:0-3516 GCA_045654845.1 Eubacteriales bacterium
GGCGAGTATAACGTAGAGCTCAAATTCATTGGAGAGGGTGTCGAGGAAAACATAGGAACCCTCATTTCCATTCTGGTTTCAGCAAAGGATTCAAAAACAGATTGATGCGATGCAGTCCGGCAGGGTGTCAGCCTTGTCGGAATTGCTTTTTTAAAAACGGGGGAGGGGTAGCCTTTGGATAATAAAACCTATATACTCAAAGACATAAAACTACCCTTTGACCTTGATTCAAGCGTCGCCATCGACGTGGTAAGGAAAAAATTAAAGGGCTTGAACCTTTTTTCTTGCGCGACAGAGTTTTATATTTACCGTCGCTCAATAGATGCAAGAAAAAAGCAGGAAATAAAATTCGTCTATTCGGTAGCCGTTGTTGGCGAGTGGACTAAAAGCGAAGAAGAAAGACTCGTAAAAGCCAATTTCGTTCTTCTGCTCGACAGCGAGCCCGCCCTCGAATTCGGTGACGAGGAGTTAAAGGGAAGACCCTTGGTCGTCGGTGCAGGTCCTGCGGGAATGTTTTGCGCTCTTTTGCTTGCGGAAAACGGATATTCGCCTATTCTTATAGAGCGAGGCGGAAGCGTTGCCGAAAGAGCGAAGCAGATAGAAAGCTTCGCTTCTACGAAAAAACTTGATACCGAAACCAATATCCAATTTGGCGCAGGAGGCGCAGGTACTTTTTCCGATGGAAAACTCGTCACGAGAATAAACGATCCGTCGTCTTCCTACGTTATTCGTCGATTCATTGAATTCGGAGCACCCGAAAGCATACGCTTTCTTGCAAAGCCTCATATAGGCACTGATTACTTGCAGAAGATAGTTGATAAAATGCTTTCCCGCATATCTGCACTTGGCGGTGAGGTGAGATATCACACCCGTTTTGAAGGCGTCATTGAAAAGGCGGACAAGACCTTAGAGGTAAAGACTAATACGGGGAATATTTCTTGCGGAGCTCTTATACTTGCGACAGGTCATAGCGCAAGAGATACCTATGAAATGCTTATCTCGAAGAATTTTGCCGTCGAGCCGAAACCCTTTTCTGTCGGTGTTCGAATCGAGCACTTGCGTAAGGATATAAATTTTGCTATGTACGGAGATTCTGCCTCTCATCCCGCCTTAAATAGCGCGGAGTACGCTTTATCTGCCGATACCGATAAACGAGGCGTTTACACCTTCTGTATGTGCCCTGGTGGACAGGTTGTCGCCGCGACGAGTGAAGAGGGCGGAGTGGTAGTGAACGGAATGAGCAATTATGCTCGAAATGGCGAGAATTCAAACTCTGCCGTCGTTGTATCGGTATTTCGCGAGGATTATGGAAACGATCCGAGAAAAGCGATAGAATTTCAGCGCAATATTGAAAAAAGCGCATTTCTTTCGGGCGGTGGTGATTATAAAGCGCCTCTGTCCACTGTTGGCGATTTTTTAAACGATAAATACGGAACAGAGCCGAGTGTGGTATCACCCACCTATATGGACGGGAAAAATGCTTACACGCTTGCCACTTTAGATAGCTTTTTGCCACCGTTTGTTACGGCGTCGCTCAAAAGCGGACTTTTAGCATTTGATAAGAAAATAAAGGGCTTTGCGTCGTCCACTGCAATTCTCACAGGAGCAGAGACGAGGACGTCAGCGCCCGTACGAATTATGAGAAATTCGGATAGAACCGCCGTCGGTCACGAGCTCATCTATCCTTGTGGAGAGGGTGCGGGATACGCAGGCGGAATTACCAGCGCATCGCTTGACGGTATTCATACCGCTATGGCGATTATGAAAAAATATAAGCCGAAGGGCTAAAAAGGAGATAGCTATGCAGCAGATAGGAACAGTCTTGGAAACTGAAAATGGAATAGCGACTGTCGAGGTTATGAGAATGTCTGCGTGCGAAGGCTGTCATAAGAGTGCCGAGGGCTGCGCCGCTTGCGCGGTAGTCGGTGGAAAAAAGAAGCATACCTTGTATGCAAAAAATTCAGTAGATGCGAAAAAGGGAGATAAGGTGGAGCTTTCTGCCCCTACGGGCAGAGTTCTTTTCTACGCGTTTGCGGTATTCGTTTTGCCGATAATTTCCGCACTCGCCTTCTATTTCGTTTCCGCCATTTTCTTTGAGGGCGGATATCCCTTCTTGTTCGCATTTTTCGGTATTGCCATAGTTTTCGTTATTCTTGCTCTTCTTAACAGAAAAGCAGAAAAGCACGTGGATACCGAAATTGTAAGAGTAGTAAATAATATGGGGGGCAACGAATGACAATTCGTTGCGATATATAATTAAATGCAGACTAAAGAAAGAACGAACAACGAGAAAAAATGGATCATCAAAAGCAAGGAAACAGAGGCTTTTGTTGATGACGTTAAAAGCATCTCGAAGGAACTGGGCCTGAACTTTATAATAGGTCAGCTTCTTTATAATCGTGGCTATAAAACGCCAAGAGATGCAAGAGCCTTTCTCAGTAGCGAAAACGATTTTTTCTTCGATCCCTTTGAATTAAACGACGTTCAATGCGCGATCGACAGACTAAAAAAGGCTATCGAGAATAAGGAAAAAATAACCGTGTACGGCGACTACGACGTAGACGGTGTCACCTCTGTTTGTACTATGTGCCTTTACCTTCGCTCTAAGGGTGCAATAGTAGACTATTACATACCGAACAGAAGCGGAGAGGGCTACGGAGTTTCCCGCGCGGCTATTGAAGCGCTTGTGGAAAACGGCACGTCGCTTATAGTAACTGTTGATACGGGCATTACCGCAAACGATGAGGTAGAGTACGCGAAAACTCTCGGTGTTGATTTCGTCATCACCGACCACCATGAGTGCCATGCTGATCTGCCCAAAGCGGTAGCGGTAGTGAATCCCCATCGCCCCGACTCGAAGTATCCCTTCTGCGAGCTTGCGGGAGTAGGTGTCGTTTTTAAGGTCATCTGCGCTTATGAAATAAGCGAGAGTGAGGACGGACGAGGACCTGCTGTTGCCAGAATATGTAACGAGTACGCCGACCTTATCGCCATAGGAACGATAGCCGACGTAATGCCTATAAAGTACGAAAACCGCCTTGTAGTCAAGGGGGGCTTGAAGATAATAGAGAATAGACCGCGTGTAGGTCTTAAGGCTCTTATCGACCTTCTTTCCGAGCGCTCGGACGCGCGTGCACGCGCGTATAAAAAGCAATCGCGACAGACGAAAATTACCTCGGGCTATATAGGATATACCATCGCGCCTCGCTTAAACGCCGCAGGCAGAATAAGAAGCGCCTCGCTTGCCGCCGAGCTCTTTTTGACCGACGACGAGGCATACGCTATCAAGCTTGCAAGGGAGCTTTGTGATGCAAACCTTGAGCGTCAGGACGAGGAAAATCGCATAATGACGCAGGCATACGAAAAGATAGAGGCAGAGCACGACTTTGAAAACGATAAGGTTATAGTGCTTGATGCAGACGAATGGCATCACGGCGTAATAGGTATAGTCGCGTCGAGAATTACCGAGCGATATGGGCTTCCCAGCATACTGCTTTCATTTGACGGCTGTGACCC
>JAZOOB010000139.1:0-12547 GCA_045654845.1 Eubacteriales bacterium
AAAAGAAGCTCGTCTCTCGTAATTTTAAGCGTATTTACGCGCAGAGAAAGCGGTGGGGTCTCGGAAAAGGCGCGAAGTATCTCTTCTGCCTCCTCTTCTCCATACTGCGAAATAAAATGCTTTACTATATTCTGCGGAAACGAATATTTTATCGAAAGATGTCTTTTTACGCTCTTTTCTCTTTCGGGGGGCAAAAGCTCGTCCTTTTTTCTTTCATAAGAGCGCAAAACCGCATTTACAAAGGACGCTTCTCCCTTATTCTTCGTCAGCTTTACGCTTTCATTTACTGCGGCGAAGGCAGGGATTTTATCCATATACATAAGCTGATAAAGTCCCATTCTCAAAATATTAAGAGTGTTTTCGCCTATCTTGTCCTTCGAGCGTCCCGAAAGGACGGAAATATAATAGTCGAGCGAGACTCTTTTTTCCGTCACGCCGTAAAGAAGAGCGACAAGAAGATTCTTGTCCTCGGATACAAGGTCGCTCTGCATAGCGTACGGTAAAGTTAAGTTTACAAATCTTTTTTCGTTCTCTGCGCGAAGCAGAAGCTCGAGTGCGAGCTTTCTTACGTTTGCCATCTTATCTTCTTCTGTTGTTACCGCCGACTATTAAAACAAGTCGCAAAAGCTGTGCAAGAGAAACCGCAAGAGCCGCTACGTAGGTCATAGCTGCTGCGCGAAGCACCTTGCTTGACGCGCTTATTTCCTCGCTTTCAAAGCGGTAAGAGGATTTCAGTGCAGAAATCGCGCGACGGCTCGCGTTAAACTCGACGGGCAGGGTAACGAGCTGAAACACCGTCGTAAGTGAAAATAGAGCAACACCGATATAGGCGAGCATTTCCATCGACGAGCCTGCAAACAAAAGACCGATAAGAATAAGCGGAATAGAAAGGCGCGAGCCGATATTCGTCACGGGAATGATCGCAGCACGCAGCTTTATCGGGAAATATCCCTTCGCGTACTGTACCGCGTGACCTGCTTCGTGTGCGGCGACACCTACCGCCGCGACGCTACTACTGTCATAGACAGCCTGCGAAAGACGAATAACGTTTGCCTTCGGGTCATAGTGGTCGGTAAGCTTTCCTGCCACTCTTTCTATTCTCACAGAGGAAAGTCCGTTTGCATCAAGTATCATTTTTGCACTTTCGGCACCGGTTATCCCTCTCATAGTCATCTTTTTTGAATATCTGTCGAAGGTGGAATTTACGCTGAATTGCGCAATCAAGGCAAAGACCACCATAGGAAGCACCAAGGCTATATAATAATAATCATAAAAAAACCACATAAAAATTTCTCCTTTTCAAAAGAAGGGGCCGCTTAGTTTTTACCCGAAAGGATATCTCCCAAAGCGATTTTTCTGCCTCTTATAAAGTCTGCGGCGCTCATTTTCCCTTGCCCTCGGGTAAGACCGAGGTGACGGCAAGGCTACCGTCGCCACAAGCTATTACTATTCTTCCCTCTTTTTTGTCGTCGCATTCAAGCACCTCTCCTACCTTTCCCTTTTTGTCTATAGGGTATGCCGAGACGAGCTTCAGCTTTTTGCCATCGGGCATAATAGCATATGCAAGCGGAATAGGGGAAAGACCTCTTATAAAGCAGTCGAGCTCATCTGCGCTTCTTTTCAAATCAACAAGGCATTCTTCCTTTTCGATTTTTTCGGCATAGGTAGCGATAGAAGAGTCCTGCTTTTCTCTTTTTATTTCGCCTGCTTCAATTTTATCTATGGCAGAGGAAAGCATTTTTGCGCCAAGAGAGGCGGTCTTATCGTGCACGCTTTCAAAATTATCGGTTTTTTCGATAGGAAAGCTCTCACAAAACAGCATATCTCCCGTGTCAAGTCCTTCGTCCATATACATAATGGTCACACCCGTTTCCTTTTCGCCATTCATAATGGCTCTCTGCATAGGGGCGGCACCTCTGTATTTAGGTAAGAGCGACGCGTGTACGTTTATACAGCCGTATTTGGGGTAATCAATTATTTCCTTCGGCAATATCTTTCCGTAAGCGACGACGGCTATAAGGTCGGGCTGCAGCTCGCAAAGAGTCTTATAAAACTCTCCGTCTCTCAAAGTAGAGGGCTGATATACGGGAATGCCGTTCTCAAGTGCAAGCACCTTTACGGGTGGCGGTGTCAAGGTGTAGCCTCTGCCCTTCGGCTTGTCGGGCTGGCTGACGACACCTATTACGTTCTTTTTATCTTCTATAAGACGAAGAAGACAGGTCGCCGCTATATCGGGCGTACCCATAAAAAGTATTCTCATTGATATTTCTCCAATTCGTCGTCGGTAAGAGGTCTTATCATTATATCGGTATAGAGCTTTCCGTCAAGGTGATCAAGCTCGTGACAGAAGCATTTTGCAAGCAAGCCCTTTCCCGTAATTTCGACAGTCTCGCCCTTTCTGTTCAAGGCTCTTACTGTCACTGCGTTCGGTCTTTTCGTGAGTCCCCAGCGACCCGGCACGGAAAGACAGCCCTCGGCACTTTCCTGCTCGCCCGAATATGCGATTATCTTCGGGTTTATAAGCTCGAAATAGCCCTCTCCCTCAATATCTATAACGACAACGCGACGTAAAACTCCTACCTGTACGGCGGCGAGTCCTGCGCCCTGCGCGTGTCTTACTGTTTCCTTCATATCGTCGAGAAGCGTAATGATTCTCGGTGTAATTTCCTCGACGGGACGGGACACCTTTCTGAGTATCGGATCACCGTCGGTAACTATTTTAAGTCTTGCCATGATTTCTCCTTTGTCTTTCTCTTTATATCGGATTAAAATCTATCGAGAGGGTGAAGCTCCTTTCCTTTGAGTATTCCAGAAGAATCCTTGAAAAAAGCTCTCTCGTCTTTTCATTCAGTCGGCATTTTATAACTATGCGCCTTCTGTATTTTCCTAATGCCTTATAGGTCGGTGCTTCAAAAGGACCGAATATCATCATAGGCTGGTCCTTATACCCGTCCTTCGCCTTTTCTATTATCGCGCGCGACACCTCGTCACTCGTCTTTTTCAGTCCTTCCTCGTCCTCGCTTGTAAGAGTCAGCTCTGCAATATCGCAAAACGGTGGGAAGGAAAGAGATTTTCGAAGGGCTATCTCGCGCTCGTAAAAGCTATCGTAATCCTGTCGGCAGGCGAGCTTTATTACGTCGTTTTCGGGGGATATCGTCTGTATTATTGCGCGTCCGCCTACGTCAGACCTTCCTGCTCTGCCTATAACCTGCGTGAGCAGTGAAAACGTCTGCTCGGACGCTCGGAAATCGCCCATATAAAGCGACGCGTCTGCCAAGAGCACACCGACGAGGGTGACCGACGGGAAGTCGTGTCCCTTCGCCACCATCTGCGTACCGAGCAAAACGTCTGCCTTCTTTTCACGAAAAGCGCCAAGCATGGCGTCGTAGGCTTCCTTACGCGACGTCGTGTCGGCGTCCATTCTCATAACTCTGCCATACGGCAAAAGGCTCGAAAGCTCGCTTTCCGCCTTCTGTGTTCCTATGCCGAGAAAGGCAAGTCTTTCACTGTCGCATTCGGGGCATTTTTTAATTACGGGGCTTCGGTATCCGCAAAGATGACAAAGCAGATATCCACCGCTTTTATCATTGTGAAAGGTGAGTGAAATGCTACACTGCGGACACAAAAGCACGTGACCGCATTCGCGACAGTTTATCTGTGAGTGATAGCCGCGTCTGTTTAAGAGCATTATCGCCTGCTTTCCGTCGGACACGGTTTCAGAAAGTGCGGCGCTGAGCGCATCGCTTACACACGAGGTGTTTCCGTTTCGCATTTCTTCGCGCATATCCACGATCTCTGCGTCGGGCAGAGTAGCCCCGCCGTAACGGGTGCGAAGCTCTACTAATTTGTATATTCCTCGCTTGGCTTTATAAAAGCTTTCAAGAGAGGGGGTGGCTGATGCCAAAAGCATAAGCGCGTTATTCTTCGACGCTCGAAAGGTGGCGACCTCTCGCGCGTGATATTTAGGGTCAAAGTCGGATTTATAGGTATGCTCGTGCTCTTCGTCTATAACTATAATTCCTATATTTTTGAGTGGTGCGAAAATTGCCGAGCGAGTTCCTATTACAAGGTCGACCTCCCCCGCAGAAATTCTGCGAAAGGCGTCGAAGCGCTCTCCTTCACTCAAGGACGAATGAATCACCGCGACTCTTTCTCCGTATCGACGGCAGAAAATTGACACGGTCTGCGGTGTAAGTGAAATCTCGGGCACGAGCATAATAGCCGTCTTTTTGTCGGCTATAACTCTATCGAGCAATTTCATTATGACCTTCGTTTTTCCGCTTCCCGTAATGCCGTACAAAAGCGCGGCATTCGCCTTGTCTTCTTCGTAAAGAGAGGAAAGGCTTTCATATGCGTCGGTCTGAGCGCGATTCAATACAATCTCGCTATCGTCCTTATCCTTTGCTAAATTCGAATAAGGATTTCGCAAAACCTCTTTTTCGTAAAAGGTGATAAGTCCCTTTTTTGTCAGCGCGTCCATCTGGGCCGTGGTTACGTCGAGGCTATCGCGAAGCGTGCTTGCGCTCGTTTCCCCACCTTCAAGCAAATATTTAATAATGCTTTTGTGCTTTTCGCTCGAAAGCTTTTTTCCCTCGCCCTCTTTTTCGCCAAGCACTACTCTTGCCTCGTCGTCACCGACTGCAAGTGAATAGATTTTCTCGGTTTTAAGATTTCTCGTCTTTCCAAACGAGAATACGGGGGCAGGGACCGCGGCGCGTACCGCCTCACCGACAGTACAAAGTGTGCGCTCTTTTAAAAACAAGCACAGCCCGAGCATTTCCTCAGAAAGAGAAAAACGGTCGTCTAAAACCGAGAGCACGGGCTTTGTGTTTATATTTTCTTGTGGAAAATCAAAGCCGACGACCACACCGAAAGTCGCTCTGTCCCCTCGCCCAAACGGCACTGTTACAAAGCTACCCCTTTTGATGTTCTCAAAAACGGGGTTTTTCGGCACTTCGTAGGTAAACGGCTTGTCTATAGAATAGGGGGAAGTCAAGATATATACGTTTACGTATCTTTTCATCCTCTCTCCCCCTTCTCTTTTTTCGTTATTTTATTCTGCCTGCTCGCTCTTGCGGACCATGACGAGCTTGCCCTCGGACATTTTTCCTATCGCTATCTTTACTGCCTTCTGGTCTCTGTATTCGGGGCTGATAAGCGAAGAAAGGGGCTTGTCGGTCTCGCGGTTGTTTATCATTTTCTCTGCCTTTTCTCTCTGTGCGACGTATTCGTCGGTGACGAGGCGTGCAGATTTTGCCGCGCCTATAACTAATTCGTAACGGTTAAACTTTCCCTTTGTAAGCTCTGCAATAGATGGATGGATCATAATACTCTCCCTTTTATATATTTTCTAAAATTGTAAACTTTATTTTACTCTTCGTCTTCGTCGTCGGTATCGTCTGCTCCGTCGGCAAGTCTGTTTGAAATAGTCTCGGGCTGGATAGCCGAAAGGATTATATGCTCGCTGTCGGTAATGATTACCGCACGGGTGCGTCGGCCACAGCTGACGTCAATAATTCTGTTGTCGTCCTTCGCGTCCTGTACGAGTCTTTTTATCGGTGCAGAATCGGGGTTTGCTATCGCTACTATTCTGTTCGCCGAAACCATATTGCTAAAGCCTATGTTGATGAATTTCATATCTCTTCCCTTTCCCTCTGCTTATTCTATATTTTGTATCTGCTCGCGGATCTTCTCAAGCTCGCCCTTCATATCTACGACGATTCTTGCGATTTTCGCGTTGTTTGCCTTTGAGCCTATCGTGTTCGTCTCTCTGTTCATTTCTTGCATAAGGAAGTCGAGCTTTCTTCCCGAGGGCTCGGGCGAAACGCAAAGCTCGTCGAATGCCGAAAGGTGACTTTCAAGTCGGGCAAGCTCCTCGTCTATCGCGATCTTGTCGCAATAGATGGCGACCTCGGTAAGAATTCTCTGGTCGTCGGGCTCTATTCCGTTTTCCTCAAGAAGCTGGGTAAGACGAGCTTTCAGCTTGTCACCGTAGCCTATCTTGTCGGTCTTGGAAAGCTCTTCGACCTTTTTCATATTCTCGCGAACGATTTCGAGCTTGGATTTTATATCCTTCTCGGTTCTCTCACCCTCGAGCTCTCTCGTTTTTACGTATTCGGCGATAGCCTCGTCGAGTACGGGGCAGAGTCTTTCCCATTCCCTTTCGATATCCTCATCCTCGGCTTCATAAGAGAAGATTTCTCTATTCTGCGCGACACTCATTACCGAAATGTCGTCTTTAAGCGAGAATTCGTCGCGAAGCTGACGAAGTGCCGAAATATATGCCGAGGCGAATTCGCTATCAAGCGCGACACTCGACACGTCCGACGCGTGCTTTTGTATCGAAATGCTGACGTCCACCTTTCCGCGACTTACAGCATTCTGCTTTATATGCGCCTTTATTCTTTCTTCAAAAGGGTTGTAGCATCTGGGAAGCTTTACCGAGCAGTCGAAATATCTGCCGTTTACCGACTTGATTTCGACGACGATATCCTTATCCTCATTTTCGCACTTTGCTCTGCCAAAGGCGGTCATACTCTTTATCATATCTTCTTTTCCTTTTTGCTTTTTTCGTTTGAGTCCTTGCGAATCATTCTGTTAAGCTCGTCAAGGAAGGTGTCCACGTCCTTGAATTCGCGGTAAACCGAGGCAAAGCGCACGTAGGAAACCGCATCAAGCTCACGAAGTCGCTCCATAACCATATTTCCAAGCTCTTTCGTGGTTATCTCGGAAACGAGAGAGTTCGTCAGCTCGTTTTCTATCTGCGAAACTATCTGCTCGGTGTCGACGGGGCGCTTCTGACACGCCTTCAGAATTCCGCTATGTAGCTTATGCTTGTCGAAAAACTCACGGCTACCGTCCTTTTTAAGTACGGTAAGCGGTACGGAATCTATGACCTCATAGGTGGTGAATCTCTTTCCGCAATTGATACACTCGCGACGACGCTTTATGCTATTACCCTCCTCGACAGGTCTTGAGTCGAGGACCTTACTGTCTAAAAATGAGCAAGCGGGACATTTCATATATCCTTCTCCTTTTGATTTCGCTTTTTTCGCTCGTTTTATGGCGAATTTTGGCGAAAATCTTCTGTGTCTGCGCCTTTGCATTTAAAAACTACAGACTTTTCATTTTGTACCCTATATTATACCACGAAATCGCGTTTTTGTAAACCTTTTTTTCAAAATATATTAAAATAAATCAATGTCTTTAAAAGAAAAAGCCCAAACTTTTGCTTGGGCTTATATTATTCGTCAATACCGAATCTTTCGGGCATTTTGCGCTTGTGGGCAGAAAAAGCGTGCATTCTCTTTATTTTTTCGAGCTTTTCCTTTTCGGGCTCTGTGCCATAGAGGATATAATCGTCGAGCTCCTTATAGGTAAAGCCGAAGTTATCCTCGTCGGTTTTGCCCGTCAGTCCGTCAGACGGTGCTTTTACTGCAAGACGGCCATCCAGTCCGAATTCAAGAGAAAGAAGCGAGCCGAGCTCCATTACCTCGGTACAGGTAAGACCTGCTATCGGGTTTAAATCGTGACCTCCGTCACCCCACTTCGTCGTCCAGCCGATATAAATTTCGCTCGCGTTACCCGTACCTATAACTCGGTAGCCGAAGCTCTGCGCTATCGCGTAGAGGGTAGTCATACGAAGACGAGGGGGAACGTTTGTTTTTGCCTGTCCTTCGATTTTCGGTGCGCCCGACTTCTCTATTGCCGAGACAATCCCCGAATACGCGTCGTTTATATTCACAACGAAATGGCGAAGATTAAGCGCCTTCACTATCTCGTAGGAATCGCTTATATCCTTCTGTTCTCCGTTCGGCATAAGAACTCCGATAACGGCGTCGCCCCACACCTTTTTTGCGAGCATAGCGACAGTGGTACTGTCCTTGCCACCGCTTATACCGAGCACAACACCCGTACAAGCAGTCTCTTTTTTATATTTTTCGAGCCATTCTATGACCTTTTTATAATTGTCCTTTGCTCTTTTTTCGTTTTCCATTATAAGCCTCCGAAAATGCCGTTTCAAAACGAAACGCTATCAAATAAAATATACCACAAAGCTTCATTCAAGTCAATATTTTTTCCACAAACTTCGCTTTTTTGCATATACTGAAAATGTCAGTATATCAAAGGAGTATGCTATGAAAATAATAATTATCGGCGGTGATAGCCGTCAAACAGAAATCGGCTCGCGCTTGGTTTCAGAAGGAAACGAGGTTTTCACCTACGCGACGGAAAAAGAGATTTTCGGTGCAAAAGAAGCCTCTGACCTCAAATCCACGCTTGCCGTATGCGAAGCCATATTACTTCCTCTCCCGCTTTCGAGAGACGGAATTTATATAAATTGCCCGAATTCAAGCACAAAGCCCACAATAGACGACGTTATTGAAAATGTAAATGAAAGTTCACTTATCCTCTGCGGAAAGCTCTCGCCCTCGGTACGAGAAAAGATGCGCTCGCGCCACTTGAAATTCAAGGATTACTATGAAAACGAGCGCTTTTTAAGAGAAAATTCCTATATCACGGCAGAGGGCGCGGTCTTTCTCTGTATGAAAGAGCTTGACGTGACGGTAAAGGACACTCCCTTTATGATCGTGGGGGGTGGCAGACTCGCAAAGGCGCTTTTCTCTACGCTTTCATCTCTTGGCGCTCGCGTCACCTTTGCCGCGCGAAGCCCGTATGATTTGAGGTGGGCGGCGGCGCTTGGCGCGACTCCACTCGACTTATCGTCTGACACCGACGATATTATCGACGCGATAAACAAAAACAGAGTAGTTATCAACACCGTGCCAAAAAAGGTCCTGCCCGACTGGGGATTTTCTTCTGTAAAAAGCGACTTTATGTTTATAGAGCTCGCAGGTGACGAAGCTCTTATCAGTCCGATTTTAAAGGAACGCGGAAGCTTCACCGTCTGCGCCAAGGCTCTGCCCTCAAAGTATGCACCGAAAACGGCATCTTCATTACTTTACGACATTATAAAAGAAATTTTAGACGAAAGGAAAGGGAAATAAAGATGATAGGATATGCATTTTGTGGCTCATTCTGCACACTTTCCCACTCTCTCGCCGCCCTGCGTCAGCTCTGCGCCGACGGCTATGACGTACTACCCATTATGAGCGAAAAAACATATGAAACCGACACTCGTTTCTGGCGCGCAGAGGATTTTCGACGCGCTGTAAGAGACCTGTGCAAAAAGGATATAGTGCACACAATAGTTGACGCCGAGCCTCTCGGCCCACAGATAGTGCTCGACGCACTCGTGCTCGCCCCCTGTACGGGAAACACTCTCGCAAAAATTGCGCAGGGCATCACCGACTCCTCGGTCACGATGGCGGCAAAGGCGCACCTTCGCTCCGACAGGACCACACTTATAGCGCTCGCGTCAAACGACGCTATGTCTGCAAACCTCGCGAATATCGCCGAGCTTCTCCTTCGCAAAAACGTGTACTTCGTGCCGATGCGACAGGACGACCCCGAAAAGAAACCGCATTCGCTCGTCGCGGACTTCACACAGCTCCCCGAATGCCTCAAGCTCGCCTGCAACAACCGCCAGCGCTGTCCGTTGTTTTTGTAAGCAAAAACGGTTAAATCCGTAGTACCGACGGACAAAATCGCTTTGCACCAAAATTCTGCTTTGCAGGGAAAAGGTCAGTCGGACTCGCCTTTGCCGAGCCGACGAAGAGTTATTGATTTTTTCTATTTTTTGTAAACTTTAATAGTCAAAATCGCGCGTTTTTGCTTATTTTTTGATTAAAAAGACAAAAAATCAGGACGGAAGCTATAATGCTTCCGTCCTTAAAAATATCATTTTTTCGGTTTTTTCAAGAGACTGTGACCCTTACAGATTGAAATCTTCAACGTCATAGGTCGGACGAGATATCCACTTTCCGCGAGTGAAATCGGGAATCTCTACGAAGCTTCCGCCGTTTGCAATAGAAGCCTCGGAAAGCGCGGAAATTACCATCCACGAAGCCGTATCGTAGACGTCTATCGGCATTTCCTTTTCGCCCTTTCTTATGCAGTCGAAAAAGCCCTGATGAACGAGCCAGTCCATACCGCCGTGACCGCCTATCGTGTTATTCTTATAGGTCTTCCAAGTGGGCGAGAGATATCTTTCTTCAAAATTCTTCGCGGTGTTGAGCACCTCTTCGGGATTCCAAGTCTCCTTGCTTTCGCCCTCTAAGAACAAGGCTCTGCCCTGCTCGCTATAAGACGCCTTCGTTCCCTGTATCGAGAAGTCTCTGCTATAATAACGGGGAAGCGAGGTGTCGAGTGTGAGTCTTATTACCTCACCGCGCGCACAGCGAATAAGCGTGGTGACAACGTCGCCCTGCATAAACTTCGTTTCCAAAATTTCCTTATTGTCGGGCATATTCTCTTTCGCGTATTCGTGAAGTCCTGCCGACTTTGTGGACACCGAGCAAAGAGAGATCATTCTGTTTCCTCTGTTTATATCGAGAGCCTTCGCTATCGGGCCGAGCGCGTGGGTGGGATAGTTATCGCAGTTACGTACCTTGTAGTTACGAAGTCTGTAATGTCTCTTCTCTACACCCTTGCACACCTCTTCACGAAGGTCGTGACGGTAGCCGCCCTCACAGTATACAAGCTCTCCAAAAAGCCCCTGTCTTACCATATTGAGCACCATAAGCTCATGCTCACCGTAGCAGCAGTTTTCGAGCATCATTACGGGCACGCCCGTCTGTTCATAGGTGTCGACAAGCTCCCAACAATCCTTTACGGAATATGCGCCGCCTACCTCAAGACCTACCATTTTTCCCGCCTTCATCGCACGGATAGCAAAAGGAATATGTACCTCCCACGCGGCGTATATAAGCACGACCTCTACCGCGTCGTCCTGTAAAATATCCTCGTATTCCTGCGTAGCCTTCGGCTTGTAGCCACAAAGTCTTTCGACCTCGCTCGCAATAAACTCGGCTCTGTCCATATAGCTGTCGCATATATATTCTATCTGTACGTCCTCGGTCTTGCAGAGGATAGCTTTTGTAAGCGCTGCTCCTCTTGCTCCAACTCCTACGACGCCTACTCTTATTTTCTTTTCGCTCATAATATAGGTTTCCTTTCGTTTTAGGTTTAAACCTCAATTTAATGCTTCTATATAAATACTACAATATATAATAATCAAATTATATATGCGAAAGGATATTTTTTCTTTGAATTTAGATACTTTTATCCCCTCAGCGCCTTTTTTTCATTGTAGTCGGAAAACACACGCAGATAGTGGCAAACAAAAAAGGCAGGAAAAGAGAGTAAGAGCCAGAGCGACGCGTAAGGCAGACAGACCTGCCCCATAAAGTTTAGGGGCATATCCGAATAATCCCATATATTTAGGTCAAGCGCGATATTCAGTACAGCACCGAAAAGAAGCTCCCACGCGCTTATCATTAAAGTAGCGAGCAAAGAACGAAAAATAACCGAGCGATAAGAAAATCTGTGATAAACGAAATAGATAAAGCCCATACAAATCCCACCGAGAAGCGACATTGAAACGTGAGTGTGCCCTCGCCAGAGTATTTCTATCAAAGGATAGACCACAGCACCAAAAACGAAAGCGTATGCGTATTCCTTCACTGTTTTTTTCGTTTTATTGCTTTCTTTTTCCCTCATTTTACCTATCTCCTTATTTTTATAAGATGAGTATAGGCAAATAAATGGACCTGTATTCAAAAAATTTCTTTTCTTTTTCGACCTTTTATTGCTTTTCCTTTTTCTTTATGATAAAATTAAGAAAAAGCCACAAGCAGAGGGAAAAATTATGCTCACCGTCGCCTTTACGGGCTATCGCCCCGACAAAATGCCATTTACCGAAAGTGATACAGACGCGACCTATCGCGCATTTCGTGAATCTCTTTCAGCAGTCATTTCGCGCCTTTTGGAACGAGGCGCTACCCATTTTATTTCCGGTGTGGCGATGGGCTTCGATATCTGGGCGGCAGAAGAGATATTAAAAGAAAAAAAGAAAACGCCCTCTATTCATTTAGAGTGCGCCATTCCCTTTCCCGCACAGGCAGATACGTGGCAAAAGGACTATAAAAAAAGACGGGAAAAGATATTAAAGGAAGCAGACGAGAGCGTGACTCTCTCAAAAGAATACACGAAGGAATGCTTTTTTGTCCGAAACAGATATATGGTAGACAAATCAGACGTTGTGGTCTGCGCCTACGACGGACAAAGGGGTGGCACGGCATACACCGTAAACTACGCGCTCGAAAAGAAGAAAATCGTCATACGAATCGACCCGAAGAGCGCGCGTGTCTCTCTTCTCGGTGACGCGAGATTTGAAGACTGACACTCTATCCACAATAAATTAAAAAGGGCAGCGCAAATGCGCTGCCCTCGTGTTTTTTATTCGGGAATTATAAGTCCGTATCCACCGTTTTTACGCTGATAGACCGTACACGTCTTTTCTGTTTCGGCATCTACGAAGCAGTAGAACTGATGCTCGAGCAGATTCATCTGCATAATAGCCTCCTCTACCGACATCGGCTTGAAGGGGAAGGTCTTGACTCTTATATCGAATTCTGCCTCGTCT
>JAZOOB010000140.1:0-6310 GCA_045654845.1 Eubacteriales bacterium
GACGATAGCTACGAGGTAGTAATCGAGAAGAAGGCAAAGAAGAAGAAGGAAGAAGAAAAGCCCGAGGTAGTCGAGGAAGTAAAGACAGAGGAAAAGCCTGTCGAAAAGAAGGAAGAGGTTAAGGCTGTTCCTGCACCTGCAAAGAAGCAGAACAATAGCTTCTTCGGATTCATCTTCGGCAAAAAGAAATAAGGACTTTGTGCCTTTCGGCATAACCGAACAAAAAGAACATTATAGGACGGAAGTTTTAACGCTTCCGTCCTGTTTTTGTATTTCGATAGTTTGAATTTTCAGAGGTTGAAATTCTGCGGATTTCCGCCTTTTTATTTTTTGGCTTGTATAAAAATTCCCCGATTTACCATATAATACCCTATACATAAAAACAAAAAAGCGAGGATATTATGGTAAAGGGCTGTGAAAGGCGAGTCGTGATTTATAAAAGCAAGGACAGTAGGTATTTTACCGAGGCGCATTTTATTTTGAAGGACTCGGTTGAATTAGACAAGGAAAACAAGCGCGATATAATTGATGAGGCAAACAGAATCGTAAGGGAATGCTCGTTTGACAAAAACAAAAATAAAAACAAAAAGATGCTTATCTTGCGCGTGGTTATTTTGATTTTTGGATTTGTTTCGGGCTTTTTCGCTCACCTGCTATATTCCCACGTATTCTGAAAAAATGCGACAAAAAAGGGCTATTGCATTTTTTCTTTGAATATGCTATAATCAAAGCAACTTAAGTGTTCGTTTTAATTGGTAAATTACTCTGCGTCGGGACGTTTGGGCGCAAAAAGGATTTACCGTATAAAAAATGGGAGTAGGCTCTCTTTTTTGGCATGCCCAAAAATAAGAGCTTCCCCCTTTGCGCTTCGCAGGGCGTAATCGGGGTTTGTTTTTCCTGCGCAAAAATATATAAATATGGCAAAAAAGAAAGAAATCAATATCAATTTTAATGAAGCAGAGCGAGATGCGAAGCAAGTAAAGACAAAAACAAAAAAGGAAAGACCGAATGCGAAAAAGGCAAAGGTAAAGGTTATGGCGCTCGGCGGTCTGCACGAGATAGGAAAAAACCTCACCGTAATAGAATACGACGAGCATATGATAATAATCGACTGCGGTCTTGCATTCCCCGACGATGAAATGCTCGGTGTCGACCTCGTAATTCCCGACATATCGTATCTCGAGAAAAACGCGGATAAAATACACGCGGTGCTTCTCACTCACGGTCACGAGGACCATATAGGCGCACTTCCCTTCCTTCTTCGTCAGATAGACGTGCCGATTTACGGAACGGCGCTCACTCTCGGTATTCTCAAAAGAAAATTAGAGGAGTATAAGCTTCCGAATCACCCCGACCTTCGCCCCGTAATTGCGGGCGACGTCATAAATCTCGGTGTGTTCAAGGCTGAATTTATTCACGTAAATCATTCGATAGCCGACGCGTGCGCTATATCGATAAAAACACCTGCGGGAATTATTTTCCACACGGGCGACTTTAAGCTGGACGTTTCCCCTATTGACGGACAGATGATGGATTTGGCAAGAATAGGCGAGATAGGAAACGAGGGTGTTCTTTTGATGCTCGGTGAGTCGACGAATGCAGAGCGCTACGGCTACACTCCGTCGGAAAGACACGTCGGTAAGTCACTCGACTCGATTTTCTCGAACAACAAGGACAAAAGAATAATTATAGCGACCTTCTCTTCAAACGTGCATAGAGTACAGCAGATAATCGACGCGAGCGTAAAGCATAAGAGAAAGGTAGCGATAATCGGTCGAAGTATGACAAACGTGGTCGGCGCCGCCACCGAGCTTGAATATATCAATCTTCCCCCCGACACCATAATAGACATAAAGGATATAAAGAGATATAATAACGAAAATCTCACCCTTATAACAACGGGAAGTCAGGGCGAGCCCATGTCGGCACTTTACAGAATGGCATTTGCCGAGCACGATAAGGTGAAGCTCGGTCCGAAGGACTTAGTAGTCCTCAGCTCGAGCCCTATCCCCGGAAACGAGAAGCTGATAGGAAAGATAGTAAACGCGCTCGTTAAGGGCGGAATAAAGGTAGTAAACGATTCCGTTGCCGACGTTCACGTTTCCGGGCACGCGTGCAGTGAGGAATTGAAGCTTATGCTCGCGCTCGTAAAGCCGAAGTTCTTTATGCCTATACACGGTGAGGTGAAGCACCTCTACGCGCATAAGGAAATAGCCGAGTTTATGGGAATTTCACCGAAAAATATCTTTATAGGTGAAAACGGAATGGTGCTCGAGCTTGACAGAAAGTCTGCAAAGTGGAACGGAAGCGTACCGGCAGGGCAGGTCTTGGTAGACGGCTCGGGTGTCGGTGAGGTCGGAAACATAGTTTTGCGCGACCGCAGACACTTGTCTCAGGACGGAATTATAGTCGTCGCGGCGACTGTCGATATAGAAGAGGGGCTTTTGATTTCCGGTCCCGATATCGTTTCGCGCGGCTTCGTCTACGTGCGAGAGGCCGAGGCTCTTATGGAGGATATAAGAAAATTGGCGCAAAAGACTATTATAAAATCGCTCGACGACGGAGTTCGTGACTGGACGGAGCTCAAAAATACAGTCCGCGACGCGCTTTCAAGCGCACTTTATAATAAGACGAAGCGCAAGCCCATGATACTTCCTGTATTTATGAATCTGTAATATGAAGGCATATATAAGAATTTTAGACCTTTTCCCGCTTTTTTGTGAAATAAAGGCGGGAAAAAGGCTCGACGAAATAAAAAAGGAAATCCTTTTTGAGTGTAAGACCGTTATATCAGACGATATAAACGAGATAAAAAACGAAAAAAGCGACCTTCATTCCCCACAAAGCGCAGAAAAAGAGATAGAAAAGAAAAAAAGAAACCGTATTGACACCGAAATCCGCCTTGATTCTGCCGAAAATCGCCTCAAGGTGCACGAGGTTTTGGCTAAAAATATAGAAGGTGGGGAAAAATCGCTCAAAAATGCGAAAAACATAGGCGAAGTGGTGTCTCTTTTGCCCAAATTCTATAAAAATTATATAGAAGAAGCAAAAAATGAGACAAGAAGGGCGGAAAGGCTCGGCGCATTTATCGTCTTGTCCTCGCTTTATTATGAGATTTTCGGCACTTCTCTGCCCGATTTTCTAAAAACCGCGAAGGGAAAGCCTTATTTTTCCGACAATCACGCCTTTTTTAGCATTTCGCACAGTGAAAATCTCGTTTGCTCTGCTTTTTGCCCTTGTGAGTGGGGAAATGATGCAGGAAATATTAAAAAATCAGAAAAAAGTGGAGATTATTCGCCATTATACAAAGGTGTCGGCATAGATATTGAGGCAAAAATAGAAAATGACGACGAAGAGGCGCAAAAAACCGCAAAAAGCGTGGCAAAACGCTTTTTTGCCGAAGAAGAAAGCAGAGCGCTTAATAGCCTTTGTAAAGAAGACTTTACAAGAGAGTTTGCTCTTCTCTGGACGAAAAAGGAGAGTCTTGTAAAAATGACGGGCGTAGGCTTTTCGGATTTCAGAAAGGCGAATGACACTTCTGCTTTTTTTAGCTCTTATGAAATAAAAACGAAGGAAAAGGATTTTATTCTTTCTCTTTGCATAGAATGAAAAAGTGAAAAATCGGCGCGGTACTTTTTGGTATCGCGCCACTTCTTTTTTTCGGGACGCTTGTATTGACAATAGACGAAAAATATGATACCATTAAATAAAGAAAAACAGCAGAAAACAAGACTTTTTTGGAGCTTTTTATGAGTGATTTGTTATACGAGCCGTTAAAGTATTTTGAAAGCGAAGGACGGCAAAAGCACGAAAAAAATATAGACGACTTTTTTTCTGAATTGCATTCGCGCTCGGGCGTCGATGCCGAAGCGAACAAAAAGACGGTGGAAGAGTATAAGCAAAAGAAGGCGAAGGCAGAAAAACTTGCAAAAAAGCTTTCGGGCAAAAAGGCGTTAAGAGTTCTTCTCTTCATTTTGGCGGGAATTTCATTGATTCTTACGATAGCGGGAATCGTTTTGCCCGACGCACTTATGATTATCGTAGGCGTTTTGATTGTCGCCTCTTCTCTTCTCTTCATTTTTTTGAAGCTCAATAAGACGATAAAGAGCTTTGCCGAGTTGCTTGAAAAGAAAAACGCGGAGGTAGAAAAGATACTGTCGCTTGCATACGAGCAGATGGCGCCCTTGAATGCCCTCTTCGGTGAAAAGGATACGGTGAAGCTTGTCGAAAAGACTATCCCCGAGCTGAACTTCGACGAATATTTTTCTTATAATAGAGAAAATCAAATGAAAGAGCTGTATGGCTATAATCCCGACGAGGACGAAGCTCGCTCTACGCTCGACACTCTTTCGGGAGAATATAAGGGAAATCCCTTCCTCTTTGAGAGAGAGCTTATCAATTATATGGGACAAGAGGTCTATCGCGGACATCTCACTATCAGCTGGACCGAGACCTACCGAGACAGTAAGGGAAATATAAGGACGAGAAGAAGGACGCAGACCTTGACCGCCACGGTGACGAAGCCGAAGCCTATGTATCGCACCGACACGACCTTAAAGTTCTTTGCACAGGGCGCGCCCGACCTGACCTTTACGCGCGAAGGGCTGTATCACGACGATAAGAGCGAAAAACAGATAGAAAAGCTCGTGAAAAAGGGCGAAAAAAAGCTTAAAAAGAAAGCCGAGGACGCACTGAAGGAGGGTCGCGACTTTACCGAGATGGCGAACACCGAGTTCGACGTTCTTTTCGATGCGTTGAACCGCGACCATGAGGTGCAGTTCAGAATGATGTTCACCCCGCTTGCGCAGAATAATATGATGGCTCTTATGCGCTCGAATACGGGTTACGGCGACGACTTCGATTTCTATAAGCAAAAGAGAATGACGACAATACATTCCGACCACGCGCAAGCTTGGCAGATGGACACCGATCCAAAGAGCTACCGTTCTTATGATTTTGAAGAGACGAAGGCTCGCTTCAAGACCTTTAACGAGGAATTTTTCAAGTCGGTATTCTTCGATTTTGCACCGCTTCTTTCTATCCCTATGTATCACGAAAAGCCTGTAAAATCGCTTGAGCCCTTGAAGGAATACAAGATAAACTACACCAAAAACGAGTATGAGACACTCGCAAACCGAATGGACGAGAGACTGTTCCTTGCCGAAAACAGTGCCACTCGCGCAATTCTTAAAGCAAAAGGCATTGATAGAAACGGTGATGAGGACGGCGTAGAAATATGCGCGCACTCGTTCTTCGGATTTGACAGAGTCGATTTTGTTCCCGTAATGGGTGGTGACGGAAGAATGCACCCCGTTCCTGTGCCGTGGGTAGAATATATCCCGACCGAAAAGACCTCGTACATAAGCGTCTGTCGTGAGGTGGGCGAAAATGAGGAAAAAATCGGCGAAAGCACAGCCTATTATCATTCGTTATTTGCAAAATATAAAAATTAATATACAAAAGGAGAGAAAATTATGGCAAATCAGCTTGACGAACTCAACCCCGACGTAAGAGAAGAGGGCTTGGACACAAACGTAATCGCGAAGAAAATTCCCGTAAAGGTAGGCGTAGGCTCTACTATATTCGAGATTCTTCTTTGGGTATGCTTCATCGTTCCCGGTGTAATCTTCCTTTTTAAGAAGATTAAGGCGAAAAACTATTTTCAGCAGTTAGAGCAGAAGATTCAGAGAAACGCATCTCAAATAGATAACTATCTTGAGCAGAGAGTCGTAGTGCTTCAGAACTGTGCGAAGCTTCTCGACAAGGCTATTGACCTTGACAAGAGCACCTTTGAAAATATTGCTCGCTATCGCTCGGGCACAGCGAATGCAGACGAAAGCAGAAACGAGGTTTCGAGTGATCTCGATAAGCTCGCCGCAAGCGTAAACGTAGCCTTTGAAAACTACCCCGACCTCGAGGCGCACGACCAGATAGCAGACGCTATGCAGCAGAATATGTATTTGCAGAGAGAAATAACCGCCGCAAGAGAACAGTATAACGACACGATAAACGCGTGGAACAGAGATATATTCTCTTGGCCTACAAAGCAGATAGTAGCCGCAAAAGCAGGCTACACCACAAGAATCCCCTTCATCGCATCCAAGGAAATCAAGGATAAGGCAAAGGACGTATTCTTTTAATTAAAACTAAAAAAGAAATGAGCCTGTGAATTTCACAGGCTCTTTTTTTGTAAACAAATATTTACCGTACGCTTTTATTTTTCTTCAAAAGGCACTGATGGAAGGGCTGAAAGGTGCTCGTCCTCGCTTTCGCGGATTATGTCAAACGAGCCGTCGTCGTAAAAGTCTAC
>JAZOOB010000141.1:0-8743 GCA_045654845.1 Eubacteriales bacterium
TCCCTGCTCGCGAATGAATATAGAGGCGGCGACTGCCGCATTCAAGGATTCTGCCTTATCTGAAATCGGGATATACACGCTCTTGTCACAGATAGAAGAAAGCTTTTCATCTATTCCGTGTCCTTCGTTTCCTATGACCACTACGTCGGTCGGCTTCAACTTAATATCGTCAAGCGACACCGCATTTTCGCGAAGCTCTGCGGCGAAAACTCTTCTTTTCGCCATTTGTAAGGCTTTCGTCGTGCGACAGAGGTCGTCCGAAATAAGAATCTCTACCTTAAAAAGACTTCCCATAGCCGCGCGTACAGTCTTCGGATTATATACATCGGCGCAATCGTCGGAAATAATGAGTCTTTTCGTGCCGAATGCGACAGCGCTTCTTATAACAGAGCCGAGATTACCCGGATCTCTCATAGCAGAGAGCATAAGAGACGGTTTTTCATCCTCTTTTAAAAAACTCTCTTCTATTATTTTAGTACATCTTTTGAAAAAGTCAAGATATTTTATGATAACTATTACGCCCTGAGGCGATTTTTCGGTAGAAATTTTTTCAAAACAGCCATCAGAAAGGATATAAGCGCGCACGTTTTCGTACTGTTTTTTGGAAAGCTCTTTTTCGACAGTAGGCAAAATAGCGTCTACCTTACTCTCCATTATCAGTACAGTTTCAATAGGAAGGTCTGCCTTTACCGCTTCTAAAAAAAGCTTCACGCCCTCAGCGATAAACGCGCATTCAGCCTCTCTTCCCTTTTTATCGGTGAGAGAAAAGGCTCTTGTTACTATCGCATTTTTTCTCGCCGTAATCTTATCCTTTGCCAATATCATAGCGTATTTTTCCTTTAATACCGTTTTTATGTTTTGCCGTAAAAATAAAAAAACAGTAATGCTGACCTTTTAAAATCAGCATTACTATTTATATTAGAGAGCTGCCTTTGCGCGCTCTACGATTGCCGCAAATGCTTCCTTGTCGGAAACTGCGATTTCTGCAAGCATCTTACGGTTAAGATCAATGCCAGCTACCTTCAAGCCATGCATAAGGGTGGAATAGTTGATACCGCAAACCTTTGCCTGAGCAGAGATACGTGCGATCCAGAGTCTACGGAAATCTCTCTTCTTGAGCTTACGACCGATGAAAGCATAGTTACCGCTCTTCATTACGGCCTGTTTAGCCATCTTAAAATGCTTACTCTTTGAACCCCAATAGCCCTTTGCAGCCTTGAGAACACTCTTTCTTCTCTTGCGCGTCATCATAGCGCCTTTTACTCTTGCCATTATATTATCCTCCGATTTTCAAATTTTACGAATCTTATTACTTCTGAATAAGAGTTCTGATGATGGGCGCGAAAGAATCGCTGAGCATTGTGCCCTTGCGCAAACTTCTCTTACGCTTTGCGGTCTTAAGACCGAGGTTGTGACGGTGATGCGAGTGGTACATTTTAACCTTACCGCCGCCGGTTACGGAAAATCTCTTAGCAGATGCTTTATGTGTTTTAATCTTTCCCATGGTTTTTCTCCTTAATTTGATTTCTTTTTAGCAATATACTAATTCAAAACTGAATGTATAAACTTATTTTTGTTTTTTGGGCGCGAGGGTGACCGACATGAATCTGCCTTCGAGCGAGGGCTTCTTCTCAGCGTCTGCAAACTCGGCGCAAGCCTCAATGAACTTCTCAATTACCGAAAGTCCTATCTCGGTATGAGCCATTTCTCTACCCTTGAATCTGACGACTGCCTTGACCTTATCTCCATCAGAGATAAATCTCTTTGCATGATTTACGCGAGTCTCGAAGTCGTGCTTCTCAATACGGCAGGAAAGCTGAACTTCCTTAACCTTTATGATCTGCTGCTTCTTTTTTGCTTCCTTCTCCTTCTTATCACGCTCGAAACGGTATTTACCGTAATCCATCGCGCGACATACGGGGGGAACTGCCTGAGGCGCTAAAAGCACCAAGTCAAGTCCTTTCGAATACGCGTATTCTCTCGCCTGATCCGAACTCATAACTCCAAGCTGCTCACCGTCTGTACCGACGAGTCTTACTTCCTTCAGCTTGATTTCTTCATTAATCTGCAATTCTACTGCGCTAATAGGTTTGTACCTCCAAAAAAAAATGCATACAGAAACTCCGTACGCATAATACAAGCCTACACTAAAGGCTTCTACTATTTACCGGCATACCCTTGTATGAACGGTGAGAACGGAAGTTCTGCTTGTTAAAATGAGGTCTTTGCCTCAACACGAAAAAGATTATAGCACTCTTTTCTTCATTTGTCAATAGCTTTTTCAAAAATATTTTTGTCTTTAAATGCATCTTAAAAATAATTATTGTGTTTTTTTCAAAAAAGTGTGGAAATTTTGATTTCTATATGATATAATGTAGGTTATAATGTTATAATTGTGCAATCTATCGATAATTACAGAGGTAAAGAAATGTCCAGATACATAGAAAGGGCTGAAATTCTCGAATTGCCCGTAATTGCATTACGCGGTACTTCGGCTTTTCCCGCCGTTCAGATAAATTTAGAAATAACGAGAGAGGCTTCACTTCGCGCGTTTTCCGCTTTAAATGAAAAGGGTCTTCTCTTTCTGACCTCACAAAAGGATTTTGAGGTCGCAGTACCTACCGCAAAGGATCTTTATAAGACGGGTACTGTATGCAAGGTCAAGCAGGTCACGAAAAATCAGAACAACACGCTTTCGGTTGTTTTTGAGGGTGTTTGCCGTGCGAAGATATCCTCGGTCATCGAAAAGGACGGATATCTCTCGGCAGAGGTAATATGCAAGACAATACTCGCTGAAAACGAAAATACTGCCCGTATCGACGACCTATTAAAAGAGGCGAAGGAAATACTTTCGTCCATAAGAAAGATACACCCCTTTATCACAGACGATTTTTATAATTCTGCCATAGCTATAAATGCGCCCGGATTTTTTTCCGACTTTGTCGCGTCTACGGTGTTGGTAAATTCAAGAAACAAGCAGATAATTCTCGAATGTCTTAATCCATCTACCCGTATTGAAAGACTCGTTTCTATCCTTTGGGAAGAAAAATACATTCTTGAAACCGAGTTTAAGATACATCAGGAGGTGCGCCGTAAAATAGACGAGCATCAAAAGGAATTCTATCTGCGCGAGCAGCTTAAGTCTATTCAGCAGGAGCTCGGCGAGGATGCCGACGAAATCGAAGAATATCAAGAGAAAATCGAAGCGGCAAATATGCCCAAGGAAGTAAAGGAAAAGCTCAAAAAAGAGCTTTCCAAGCTGGCAAAGACTCCCTTTGGCGCGGCAGAAAGCACAGTTCTTCGAAACTATCTTGATATTTGTCTTGATATTCCGTTCAACAAATACACTCAGGATAATCTGGATATCGCATCGGCTAAAAAGACGCTTGAAAAGGACCACGAGGGTCTTGAAAAAATCAAAAACAGAATGCTCGAATACATAGCCGTAAAGAAATTGGCGCCCGACGTGAAAAACCAGATAATATGTCTTGTCGGACCTCCCGGCGTAGGAAAAACCTCCGTCGCTGCTTCTCTTGCACGCGCTATGAAGCGTAAGTACGCGAGAATCTCCTTGGGCGGTATACGCGACGAGGCAGATATAAGAGGTCACAGAAAGACCTACGTAGGCGCAATGCCCGGAAGAATAGTAGACGCTATCACCGAGGCAAAGGCTATGAACCCCGTAATAGTTCTTGACGAAATAGATAAGCTCTGCCGCGACAATCACGGCGACCCTTCTTCTGCTCTTTTAGAGGTTCTTGACCCTGAGCAGAACAAGTATTTCCGCGATCACTTCCTCGAATTCCCCTTAGACCTTTCCGACTGTATTTTCGTCGCGACGGCAAACAATTACGAGGGAATTCCGGACGCTCTGTACGACAGAATGGAAATCATAGAGCTTTCCACCTATTCAAGAACCGAAAAGTTTGCGATTGCAAAGAAGCACCTTCTATCCAAGCAGATGAAGCGTCACGGCTTAAAGAAGTCTAACTTCAAGCTCACAGACGATGCACTTTACGAGATAATAGACCATTATACAAGAGAAGCGGGCGTACGTAATCTTGAAAGAGAGCTCGCGACAGTCGCAAGAAAAGCGGCTACGAAAATAGCTGAAAATGAAAGCCTTTCTATAAAGGTGTCCAAAAATAACGTATCCGATTTTCTCGGTAAGCGAAAGGTTCTTTTACAGACCGTTTCAAGCGAAAATGAAGTCGGTGTGGTAAACGGGCTTGCATATACCACGAGTGGCGGCGATATGCTGAAGGTAGAGCTTTCAATTCTCGACGGAAGCGGAAAGACCGAGCTTACCGGCTCGCTTGGCGACGTGATGAAGGAATCTGCGAAGATAGTTATAAGCTACGTGCGCTCTATCTCCGACCTTCTTAAAATCGACTCGCGTTTCCTCGAAAAGAAGGATGTTCATATTCACTTCCCCGAAGGCGCAGTACCAAAAGACGGACCTTCGGCAGGTGTAACCATGGCGACGGCACTCGTCAGCGCGCTCACAGGCATTCCCGTAAAGGCAGACGTAGCTATGACGGGCGAAATAACCCTTCGTGGCAAGGTGCTTCCCATAGGCGGTCTTAAAGAAAAGACGCTCGCCGCATATCGCGCAAAGGTGAATACGGTTCTCATTCCGAGAGAAAACGAAAAGGATCTCGACGAAATAGACAAGGAAGCAAGAGCTAATCTCAGGTTTGTTTTGTGCGACAACGCGCTCGACGTTTTGAAAAATGCATTGGAATATTTCCCCGAGGAAAAGGATAAGGAAAGTGTTTCTATGCCCTTGAGCGTACCCTTTGCGAGTGCACAGGTATCCGCCTCAAACGCATGCAATTAAGAGGATAAAATGAAAATTAACACTAATAACGTAACACTGAAAATAAGCGCGGGAAACAAAAAGCAATTCCCCCACGACGTCAGACCGCAGATAGCCTTTTCGGGTCGCTCTAACGTCGGAAAAAGCTCTCTTATAAATACCCTCCTTGACAGAAAGGCATTAGCGAGAGTCAGCTCTGCGCCCGGAAAAACGATAACCATAAACTTCTATGACGTAGACAAGAAGATATATTTTGTAGACCTGCCCGGCTACGGATATGCGAAGCGCTCTATGGATAGCAAGCTCGTATGGTCGAGTTTAACCGAGGGATATTTTGTCAATAATCCCGACAAGGATCTTTTAAAGCTTGTAATTCAGCTTATAGACGTACGTCACGGACCTACCGACGACGATATAAATATGATAAACTGGCTGATTGATTCCGAGACTCCTTTTATAGTAGTGGCAACGAAAGCCGACAAGCTGAGCAAGACCGCCTTGCAAAAGCAGGTCTCCGACATTGAAAACGAGTTTTTCCTCGGCACTGATATAAAGATTCTCCCCTTCTCATCTGTGACTAAGGACGGAAAGAGTCAGCTCTGGAACGAAATTTTCGCTTATATAGAAAAGTAATCTGAAATGGAAAGAATTTTAACCTATATTGCAACCACGCCAGAGGCGATTTACTATCTGCTTTCCGTACCCGCAATTTTGATTGCGCTCACCTTTCACGAGGTGTCTCACGGATATATGGCGTATAAGTTGGGCGACCCGACGGCAAGAAGTCTTGGCAGACTTTCTTTAAACCCGTTACACCATCTCGACCCTATCGGCGCTGTATGTATGCTTTTATTCAAATTCGGATGGGCAAGACCTGTACCGATAAATTCAAGATATTTTAAAAATCCCCGTCGTGATATGGCGCTGACGGCATTGGCAGGTCCTCTTTGCAATCTGATTTTATCATTTTTATCCCTGCTATTTTACTATTTTGCCTTCTACGGTATCATTGCGCTCACGAAAAATTATGAACTTTCCGACTTTTCATGCAAATTCCTTGCATATTTACTTTTGTTTTTGAATTTAGGGCATCAGTTAAATCTGTCGCTTTGCATATTCAACCTTATCCCGATACCGCCTCTTGACGGCTCTCGTATTCTTTACGTATTTTTCCCGCCCAAGTACTACTTCGGAGTTATGAAGTACGAAAGATATATCGCCATCGCACTTTTGGCTTTGCTATGGACAGATATTCTTGACACTCCACTCTATTGGATTACGTCCAATATAACTAATGCTATGAGTTTTATTATAAATCTTATACCCTTTTAATTTTTAATCGACAAGGAACTGTAATGGAAGATTTAAGCTACAAATTAGACCAATATGAAGGTCCTTTAGACCTTCTCTTATCGCTTATCGCAAAAAACAAGGTCAATATCATCGACATCTCTATTTCCGAGATCTGCGACCAGTATATGCAGTATATAGAAGAGGCTCGCAAGATGGACCTTGAAATAGCGAGTGAATTTATAAGAATGGCGAGCGAGCTTATGCTTTTAAAGAGCAGAATGCTTCTGCCTAAGAGCGACGACGAGGACGACGACCCTCGTGCAGAGCTTATAGACACCCTTTTGCTCTATCAGAAGGCGAAGGACGCGGCAAAGGCTTTAAAGCCTCTTTACGAGGAATACTACGGCCGTATGATAAAGGAAGAGGACGAAATTCCTCCCGAAAAGGGCTTCCCCCTCGGGCTCAACCCCTCGATTCTCTCCTCTGCGCTTAACTCTATGTTAAACAGGCTCAAGCTCTCTGAGCAAGCCCCCGAAAGATATATTTCCCCCCTTATAAAGACGAAGGTGGTAAACGTCGAAGAAAAGATAGAAGAGGTAATCGACAAGCTCAATACCCAAGGACAAGCCTCTCTCTTCTTCCTGCTTAAAAATGCAGAATCAAGACCCGAGCTTTTAGCTACCTTTATGGGAATTCTCGAGCTTATAAAGCTACAAAGAATTCTTATATGCTCTTTAGGCGAAGCTGAAGACGAGGACGGATATCTTCGCGACGAGGATATTCTGACACTCAAATTTGAAATAAATCCCAATTACACGCCCACAACAGAAGAAAGTGAAAGCGAAGAAAATGACGAATCAAATGAATGAATTGAACGAAATTGAAGCAAACGAAGCTATGACGGAAGAAAAACCCGCAGTCCCCTTTGAAGAGGCGCTCGAAGCGGTACTTTTCGCCGCTGGTCACCCTCTTTCCTACGAGCAGCTCTGTCGAGTATTCGAGATGGAAAAAAACGAGCTTGTCTCTCGTATAAAGGCATATGCTGAAATCTACAATAATTCAACCGAAGTGCCGAGAGGGGTAATCATTCTTACCTTTGAAAAGGAATGTCAGCTCTGTACTAAGGCTAATTATATTTCCTACATAAGAGATGCCCTCGGTATAAAGAGAAACGGAAACCTTTCAAACTCTTCAATCGAAACTCTTGCAATAGTGGCGTACAGTCAGCCTGTTACACGCTCCTACGTTGATACTGTCAGAGGTGTAGACAGCAGCTACGCTATCTCTTCTCTTCTTGAGCGCGGACTTATAGAGGCGAAGGGCAGATTAGACGCCCCCGGACGTCCTATGCTCTACGGCACGTCTGCAAACTTTTTACGCTGCTTTGGTCTTTCCTCTCTTGCTGAGCTGCCCGGAATAAATTCCGACGAGGTGGCGGAGATGATGACAAGGATCGAAGAACAGCTCGGACAGATGCCCGACAAAAACCAGATAACCTTAGACGACGTTATAAACGAATCAATAGAAGAAAACGAGCATAAAAACGAAAACAACGAAAATTAACCTAAAAAAAGAACGATATATGACAGGGGGGATATAAAACGAAAATATTACTTTTAATACCAATATTAATAGTGTTCATTCTGCTCTTAGTATTGACTTTGTTGATTAGCCCTGTAAAAATACGAATCAAATATAGTGATGACGGAACCGAGCCACAGATATATGCCAGATACCTGTTCTTAAAATATCCGCTTCTGACTGATAAAAAGCAAAAGGAAAGCGCCTTAATCAAGTATTATCTTGAATTGCTCGGCAAAAGAATGGATGATGAGCTTAATAAAATATCAAAGCTCAAAACGGAAAAATTAAAATCTACTACAGACGAAAAAGCCTCCTTTCAGGATAAATTAGATTTTTTAATCTTTCTCTTAGACTTTTTCGTCAATATCCTGGGAGAATTTTTTAATCACTTGAAAATAAAAATCGCAGTTATAAATATAGTAGTCGGCACCGAAGATGCGGCGAAAACGGCGATTTTGTACGGTGCTTTTTCACAATCCGTCGATTACATTCTTGAATTTTTAGACAACATCTCACAAGTTAAAAACGTGTTTAAGTATGATGTAAGCGTTTATCCCGACTTTTTAGCGAAAGAGACTTCCATGAATCTCGATATTTCGTTCTTTTATCGACCTATAAGAGCCATACTCTTATTGATCGTACCCTTTTATAAATAATTAAAAATAAAAATATGTTATATTAAACGGAGGAGTAAAAAATGTCCGAAAACAGATTTAGCGATATTATAGGAACTTCACTTGAAAAAATCAAGGAATTTACGGATTCCGAAACAGTAGTAGGTGCACCTATATCCGCAAACGGTGTCACAATAATTCCCGTATCAAAGATAAGCATGGGATTCGCATCGGGCGGTCTTGACTATAACGGTAAACACAAAAGCTCTCAGCCCGTAAAGAGCAAGAACTTCGGCGGTGGCGGTGGCACTGGCGTGACTGTTAATCCCGTAGCATTTTTAGTAATTCATCCCGAAGGAAGAGTCGAGGTATTGCCTATCATTAATAAGTCGGAGGCCAAGCGGTCTTAGGAAGACAAAGTTGGTCTGCAACT
>JAZOOB010000142.1:0-7793 GCA_045654845.1 Eubacteriales bacterium
CATACTCGAGCCGTACTGAATGTAGAGTCTTTCGGTCGCGTCGGTGTCGTCGCTCGCCCAGTTCTGAGGCATATAGTAGAGCATTCCCGCGTCGTTTCTGCCACCGCCACCCGAACAGCCCTCAAAGAGCACCTTCGGGAATTTTTCGGTCAATCTCTCGAGGATTTCGTAAAGACCTAAAATATATCGGTGATAGAATTCTCCCTGTCTGTCGGCGGGTAAGGAATCCGAATACGTATCGGAAATATTTCTGTTCATATCCCATTTTACGTACTCTATATTAGCCGTAGAAAGAATTTTCGACAGAGTATCTACTATATAATCTCTTACCTCTTTTTTCGTCAGATCGAGAACGAGCTGATTTCTGCCGAGGTGTGCATCAATCTCGGGGGCTTTTATAGCCCAATCGGGATGCGCCTCGTAAAGCTTACTCTTTTGCGACACCATTTCGGGCTCAAACCAGAGACCGAACTTCATTCCCTTCGCGTTTATCTCTGAAGCAAGCTCGGAAAGCGTACAGCCGAGCTTCTCCTCATTTACAAACCAGTCGCCAAGAGAGGACTTATCGTCGTTTCTCTCTCCAAACCAGCCGTCGTCCAAAACGAAAAGCTCAAGACCGATTTTTGACGCGGCATCGGCAATAGAAAGCAATTTTTCCTTATCGAAATTGAAATAGGTAGCCTCCCAGTTATTTATAAGTATCGGGCGCACCTTATCTCTCCAGTAGCCTCGGCAAAGACGGGTTCTGTATAGCTTATGGAAGGTCTGCGACATCTTGGTAAAGCCAGAATCGGAATATACCAAAACCGCTTCGGGTGTGACGAAGGATTCACCCTCGCCGAGCTTGTATCCGAATTCAAACGGATTTATGCCCACTTGAATTCTTACGTCCTCGTAACAGCCTCTTTCCATAAGAAATTTATGGTTTCCGCTATACACGAGAGAAATTCCGTAGACGTTTCCTGCGTCCTCATTTGCTCCCTTATCAAAGAACATAAGGAAGGGGTTTTCGGTATGTCCCGACGCTCCTCTTCTCGACTCAAAGCCCTGTGAGCCCTTGTGAAGCGCGCATCTTTCTACGTTCTTTTCTCTTGCCCAAGCGCCCTCCAAGTGAATATATTCGTATTCGCTCGGCGGGAAGTCAATGCTCACGCTCTGCGCGTTTTTGAGAAGCATTTCTTCTTTCGATTTATTCGTAATTTCTGCGTGACGGCATATTACGTTATAGTCTTCAAAGACGGTATAGAAAAGCTTGGCTTCTATTTCGTGAGGCTTATCCTCTACCTTTATGATAAGAGTCTTTGCCTCGCTGTCGCTTTCGGTATAAACGGCGGGAAGTCCCTCTAACTTCGGCTTTCCGTCTACTATTTCGTGCGAAACGTAGCGAAGCTCGGGCGTATGCATTCCACGATAGGTGGAAATCTCATAAGCGGGGCTTCTGAAATCCGACGCACCTGCAGACGGATATTCCTGAGGCATGGCCGACAAGGAATATTTAAATAGATCCTCTTCGTTTCTGTAGCAGAAAAATCCGTTTAGGACGTTTTGCTGATGCCAAACGCCGTCAAGGTCTATTCTTGCTCCAAAATGCAGATGCAAAAGGTCGTTCTGCTCTGAAATTCCGATAACGTAGCTCATTTCATCGTTATAGAGATGAAATTTTCTGTCTTCAAATTTTATAGCCATAAATTTTTCCTCATTTCAAAGAGTGAAAATTAAACGCGGTCCTTTATCTCTCTGTTTATCTTATCCATAAATTCGTCGAGAGTCATGGTGACGGTTTCACCCGTATCTCTGTAACGAACCGAGATATTTCCTTCCTCTGCTTCCTTTGCGCCTATTATAAGCATATAAGGTACGCGCTCTACCATCTGCGCTTCTCTTATCATATAACCGATCTTTTCGTTACGGTTATCCAGCGCGCAACGGATGTTTTCAGAACGAAGTCTCTCGTAAATCTTTTCAGCATACTCGGCACTCTTTTCGGAAACCAAAAGCACCTTCGCCTGAGTGGGCGCGAGCCATACGGGGATCTTACCTGCGAAGTGCTCGGTGATGATTCCGATAAATCTCTCGATAGAGCCGAAGCATACGCGGTGTATCATTATAGGACGCTGTTTTTCGCCCTTTTCGTCGGTGTATTCAAGCTGGAAGTTTAAGGGCATCTGGAAGTCGAGCTGAATAGTTCCGCACTGCCAAGTTCTTCCGAGCGAGTCTTCAAGATGGAAGTCTATCTTCGGTCCGTAGAACGCTCCGTCGCCCTCGTTAAGAATATAGGGCATACCGAGCTTTTCAAGGGCGTTCTTAAGGCCCTCTGTAGCTGCTTCCCAGTCCTCGTCGCTTCCCATACTGTCCTCAGGGCGAGTAGAAAGCTCGATGAAATACTTGAAGCCAAACTTGGTGTATACCTCGTTTATAAGGTGAACGACACCCATAATCTCGTCGGTTATCTGGTCGCGGCGCATAAAGATGTGCGCATCGTCCTGAGTGAAGCAACGGACGCGGAAAAGTCCGTGCAAAGCGCCCTTAAGCTCGTGACGGTGAACCAAGCCCAGCTCACCCATACGGATAGGAAGGTCGCGATAGCTGTGAAGCTGGCTACGGTAAACCATAACACCGCCGGGACAGTTCATAGGCTTTACGCAATAGGTCTCATCGTCTATCTGTGTAGAGTACATATTATCCTTGTAGTGATCCCAGTGACCAGAGGTCTCCCACAGATGTCTGTTCATTATCATAGGGGTAGAAATTTCTACGTAGTTATCGCGGTAGTGGATATCTCTCCAATAGTCGATAAGCGCATTTTTGAGTGCCATACCCTTCGGCAAGAAGAAGGGGAATCCAGGGCCTTCCTCGCTCATCATAAAGAGCTCCATTTCCTTACCTATCTTACGGTGGTCACGGCGCTCTGCCTCCTCCAACTGCTTTAAGTAGTTGTCAAGCTCCTCCTGTGTGGGGAATGCAATACCGTTTATTCTCGTGAGCATCTTATTGTTCTTATCGTTCTTCCAATAAGCGCCCGACTGCTGAACTATCTTAAAAGCCTTTAATGCCTTCGTGTAGCAGAGGTGAGGTCCTACGCACATATCAATATAATCGCCCTGCTGATAGAAGCTGATTATAGCATCGTCAGAGAGGTCGCCTATATGCTCGACCTTATATTTTTCCTTTCTTTCCTCCATAAGCGCTATCGCCTTTTCTCTATCGAGAATGAAGGGGCGAATAGGAAGATTTTCCTTCACTATCTTGCGCATTTCCTTTTCTATTTCGGCAAGATCGTCGTCGGTGAGCTTTACGTCACCGAGGTCTACGTCATAGTAAAAGCCCTTTTCTGTCGCAGGTCCGTACGCGAAGTCCGCATCGGGATAAAGGCGCTTTATAGCCTGCGCCATAACGTGAGCCGCCGTATGTCTTATGACGTGAAGCTCCTCTTCCTTGCTTTCAAGCTCTTTTACAGTTCCGTCGTTGTAAATAACTTTCATTTCTATATCCTCTCTTAAATAAATTACAAAATAAAAAACGCCCTTAACGCATATGAAAATCATACGCACTAAGGGTGCACTTTGATGCACGGTTCCACCTTAATTTTTCACTCGAATTCTATCAAATCCCATTCTTTAACGCAGAAATACGGCAATATTTCAATATTGCAACTCAGGATTGGTCTTCACGAAGCTACGGTAAAGGACTTTCAGCTACCGTCCTCTCTCTGCATACCGACAAAATCGCTACTCTTTCCGTCACAGTTTTTATTTATACGCTCAAATTATAACACACCTTTATACCTTTGTCAACAATATTTAATTAAAAAAATCCCCTCACTGTTAAAAATCAGTGAGGGGTAAAGGTTTTTAATTATTTCGCAACGATATGGATAGCAAATCCGCAGATCTCGTCCTGAAGATAAACGAACTTCGGCTTGCCCTTTTCGTCATAGGTTATGGTGCTCTCATCAATAGCTACGCCTATTCTCTTGAAGTATGCAATAGCACGGTCAACGAAATTCGTCTTTATACCGATATGGCCCATAGTGCCTCTGCCCTTTTCGTTCATAAGCTCAAAAGCGCTACCTGCGAAGATGCTCTTGCTGGTCTCGCGAGGGGAGAAGCCGAAGAGCTTGCAAAGTGTTTCTGCGCCACGCTTCGCCTCTTCGCTATCGGGGTTATTGATACCGATATGAGCGAATTCAAAGCCGAGAAGAGTATTGACTGCGCCCCTTGTCAATTCTGCTATCTTATCAAAATCGCCTGCCTTGATAAGCTCGTCCTTAACCATGAAGCTACCGCCACAGCAGATTATCTTATTGAACTTGAGATAAGAAAGAATGTTATCAGCGTTAAGACCGCCTGTGGGCATAAACTTGATAGAGCCGTAGGGGGCACTCATAGCCTTGAGCATAGGAAGTCCGCCTGCTGCTTCTGCGGGGAAGAATTTTACGGTATCAAGACCGAGCTCGATGGCTGCCTCTATGTCGGAGGGTGAGGAGCAACCGGGGATAACGGGAATATTTCTTTCTACACAGTATGCAACCGTCTTGGGATTAAGGCCGGGGCTAACTATAAAGGTCGCGCCCGCTTCTATCGCCTCGTCTACCTGCTTGGTGGTAAGAACGGTGCCTGCGCCGACGAGCATATCGGGATATGCTTCGGTTATCTTTTTAATCGCGTCCTTTGCGCAAGCGGTACGGAAGGTGATCTCTGCTGCGGGAAGTCCTCCGTCGATAAGCGCCTTTGCAAGCGGAACTGCGTCGTCTGCATTCTCAATTTTTATTACGGGAATAATGCCGATTTCATAAAGTGACTGATAAATTTCTTTCATTTTCGCGTCTCCTGTAAACTTTAAAAATATATCATCTTATTTTAGCACAATTTTACCATTATATCCATTGTAATTATTGACCTTGCTATTGCGTTTATTGTCCTTATTGTTTATTGACAATCAATATAAAATAAAGTATAATTATAAATGTATAAGTTTTTTTGAAGGGAGTGCCGAAATGAGATACGATATATGTATAGTAACCACCGATAAGTACTATTCGCAGTGGATACGTCTTGAGCTTTCAAGCGTCGGCAACTCGGTATGCTTTTCCGAGACCCTTTCAAGCGCTCCGAGTGCGAATTTATATATAGTGGACGCAGACTCGGCGTCGCTTATCCACAAGGCTGGCGCGAAAATTATACTCTTCGGTCACGAAAGAAAAAAGGACAAGGAAAAAAATATATTTTTAGAGCGTCCCTTTTCTAAAAAAGAGCTTTTCGACGCCTGCGAAAAAGCGAAAAACGAAGCGTCGGCAAAAAAGGAAAAAGCTCCTGATTTTTCGGGCAAGGGACAGAAGGCTATAATATACAACGGTCGCGAGATCTCTCTCACCGAAAAGGAATTCGCCCTCTATTCTCTGCTCTGCGAGGCGAAGGGCGAGAGTGTGGAAAGAGAGATTCTTTCGCAAAAGCTATGGGGTGGGGCGGACGACAATTCGCTCAATTTATACGTACATTATCTGAGAAAAAAGCTTGAGTGCGACGGAAAGAAGGCTATTCGCTCGCACAGAAACAAGGGTTACAGCTTGATTTTACAGAAGGAGGAAGGCTAATGCTCAACATTATAAAGGGCGACGTAGGAAGTGGCAAGACCACCTATATGACCGAGCTTATATGCAAATCGGTTATGGCTAAAAAGCCCTGCTTTCTTATAGTGCCGGAGCAACAGACGGTAAGCTATGAACGCCTTATGGCAGAAAAGCTCCCTGCCTCGCATCCTCTCTATCTTGAAATAACAAACTTTTCACGCTTGGCTAACTCAGTGTTCCGCAGATACGGCGGAATTTCATATAATTATTCAAGCGAAACGGCGCGCTCGCTCATTATGTGGAAAACACTTGGCGAGCTTCTTCCCCGCTTGCACGAAAACAAGGGGGAAATAGAATTCGGCAGAGTAAAAAAGATGCTCTCGGCTATCTCTGAGCTTCATTCTGCATCGGTCAGCATCGAGGACTTAGAGAAAGCTATCACTAATACGAATGAAAAACGACTCAAAGAAAAATTAGAGGACCTTTATCTTGTCGCGACCACCTATACGACTTATTTAAAGGAACACTACAGCGATCAGAGCGAGGACCTCGACAGACTCGCAGAGCTTCTTTTAGAAAACGACTTTTTCGATGGGGCTACCGTCTTTGTCGACTCGTTTACGAGCTTTACCGTACAGGAATATAAGGTTTTGTCGGCTATAATGAAGCAGTGTGACCTGTACGTCACCCTCTCGTTACCAAACGAAAACGAAAGAAGCATCTCCTATGAGGAAACGGAAAACGCAAGAATAAGGCTCATAGAATACGCAAAGCGAAACCACGCACAAATAAAAGAGGATAAGCTTGGGGAAACGAAGAGAAACCCCTCGCCTCTTATGCGCTACGTGTCTAAAAATATGACCTCGCCCATAGCTAAAAAGCTAAAGCCCTACGAAAGCGAAGAAGAAAAGAAGGACAATTTGCGCATAGTAGAATGTCCGGATCCGTATGCCGAAGCGGATTTTGTAGCCTTTGATATCAAGAAAAAGATACAAGCGGGCGCAAGCTACAGCGACTTTTCTATATTCGCAAGAAGTGCGTCAAATTACGAGGGCATTATCGACACCGCGCTTAAAAAGTACGGTATTCCCTATTTTATGTCGGTGCGCTCGGATATTTCCTCGTTTGCGCCGATAAAAATGATATGCTCCGCATATTCTGTCATTTGCTCAAATTTCAACAGACGTGACCTCATAACCTATATGAAGTGCGCCCTTTCAGGTCTTTCGGACAAGGATTGCGACGACTTCGAGATATACACGAAAAAGTGGAATATAAACGGAAAAAGGTTCATCGACGGCATTGACTGGAATATGAGCCCAGACGGCTACGTAGATAAAAACAACGATAGATACGCGGAATTTCTTATCCGCATAAACGAAACGAGAAGGGCCCTTATTTCACCCTTAGAAAGCCTATACACCTTTGCGCAGACGAGCCATACTGTGAAGGAGCATTGTCAGGCTCTGTTCTCGTTTTTGAAATCTCTTTCACTCGAAGACAAGCTGTATGATATGGCAGAAAGAGCAGAAAAGGAAAACGATATTCAGGAAGCGGAAAATTACAGAAAAATATTCTCGCTTATCTGTGATGCGCTTGACCTTTTATGCGACACTCTTTCCGACGCCGTTTTGAATGCCGAGGAATTTTCCTCGCTATTAAAGATAGTTTTCGCGCAGACCGATATAGGACAGATTCCCGCACAGCTTGACGCGGTGACTGTGGGCTCGGCTGATATGCTACGCGCAGAGTCAGAGCATATCTATCTTTTCGGTGTCAATGCAGGCGAGTTCCCTGCAACTGTGAGTGACAACAGCTTCTTTACCCAAAGCGACAAAAAGACGCTTTCAAGCTTGGGCTTTGAGCTCGAATTGGACCTTGGTGAAAAGGCATCCCGTGAAAACTTCTATATTCTTCGCGCCTTTTCGTCGGCAAAAAGCAGTGTGACGCTCTTGCACTCGGCTTTAAGCGCGTCGTATACGGCGCAAAATCCCTCGTCTGTCTTAGAAAATATTCGTCATCTGGCAGGTGAGTTTGCTACCTCTATAAGCTACGACTCTATCGACGAAGGTGACAAGCTGTGGGACAAAGACTCCGCCTTTGAGATGCTCGGAAAGCTCTCGGAAGGCAAAGAAAAAGAGGCGCTTTTGGATATTCTTTCAGAAGACGAGGACTATAAAGAGAAGCTCAAAACTTTGAGAAAGCCTCTCTCCTATAAAAACGA
>JAZOOB010000143.1:0-4164 GCA_045654845.1 Eubacteriales bacterium
ATTTTCTTACCTCCTTACGTGCCTTTTTCATATCACTCTGGGACGGCATAGTAGGAACAGAGCCGAGAATCGGAATCTCGAATTTCTGCAAATCGTCCTCGGTATGAATTCTCGTATCAAAAAGATCAGTAAGAATGAAAAGCGCAAACACTAAAACTGCGCCGACAAATGCCGCAAGTATAACGTTTTTCATAAGATTAGGCGATTCGGGAGAAAGCGCGAGCTTCGCAGGGCTAAGCACCTTTACGTTACCTGCCTCGACGAATCTTACCATGGCGTCAGGGCCTATTTCCTGAATGGTTTCGGCAATTTTATAAGCCACTTTCGGATCCGAATTAGATACCTTTACATAAAATGCCTCGCTACCCATAGATGCAATAGAAATCATGGATCGAATCTGCGAAGGCATATAGCTAAATCCCGATTGCGTAGCCACGTCCGAAAGAAAAACGTCATTGTTTTTTAGCACGGTGGAATAGGAATCTATAAGAGTCTGAGCAGCATCAAGCTCTGTGCCAAGATAATGTGCGGTGGATCTATCCGTAACGACGTAAAATTTAACCGTCGAGGAATAGGTTTTATCCACAAAATAAGTAGTATATGCAGCCGCCAAAAAGCCAAATAACAAAGCAGCTATAACCACGTAATACCAACACTTTCTCAAAACAGCGAAGAAGTCAATGCTTTTTTCAAAAACAGAAGTTTTGTTATCTTCCATTTTTATCCTCCTTGAACTTACGAACTGAAGTTTTTTCAGAGGGCGAAGGAATTTCGCCCTCGTTTATTTTTTAGTTTGCAGCGTCTACTATGGCAGTAAACTTGTCGGTCTTAAGTGATGCACCGCCGATAAGACCGCCGTCTACGTTTTCCTTAGCCAAAAGCTCTTTTGCGTTAGTATCGTTCATAGATCCACCGTACTGAATTACGATTTCTTCTGCCGCCTTTTCGCTATAAAGAGTCTTTATTACGTTTCTGATAATTCCACAAGCCTCGTCTGCCTGCTCGGGAGTAGCTGTCAAGCCCGTTCCGATAGCCCATACAGGCTCGTATGCAATAATGATATTCTTGAGATCCTCTTCGGGAATACCTGCGAAATCAAGCTTCGTCTGCATAGAAACGATTTCTTCTGTAATGCCTGCCTGTCTTGCTTCAAGAAGCTCACCGAGACAGAGGATAACCTTAAGGCCTGCACCGAGTGCTGCCTTTGTACGAAGGTTTACGGTCTCGTCGGTTTCAGCAAAGTACTGACGGCGCTCGCTGTGACCTACGATAACGTACTCAACGCCTGTTTCCTTAAGCATATCTGCGGAAATTTCACCGGTATAGGCACCGCTTGCCTTGAAGTGAACGTTCTGAGTACCGATTTTGATGTTTGTGCCCTTTGCTGCTTCTACCGCCGCAGAGATATCTACGAAGGGAACGCAAAGAACGATATCACATTTGTCCTTACCCGCTACCATAGGAGCGAGCTCTGCGATAAAGCTCTTGGTCTGCGAGGGGGTCATATTCATTTTCCAGTTTCCTGCAATTACTGTCTTTCTCATCTTTATATCCTCTTTTTGAAATTATTTGTCCAAAAGGCAAGCAACGCCGGGAAGCTCTTTTCCTTCAAGGAATTCAAGAGATGCACCGCCACCTGTCGAAATATGGGTAATCTTATCTGCAAAGCCGAGCTGCTCGCAAGCTGCTGCGGAGTCACCGCCACCTACTATAGTGATAGCAGAAGAATCAGCGAGTGCCTGAGCTACTGCGATAGTTCCCTTTGCAAGCACGGGGTTTTCAAATACGCCCATAGGACCGTTCCATACAACAGTTGCCGCACTCTTTGCAGCGTCTGCGAAGAGCTCACGGGTCTTAGGACCGATATCCAAGCCCATTTTGGTCTCGGGAATCTCGCAGGAAGGAACTACGTCGATTTCGATAGATGCGTTATCGATAGGATCGGGGAATTCCTTTGCAACAACGGTATCGATAGGCAAAAGAAGGTTTACGCCGTTTGCTTCTGCCTTCTTCATCATATCCTTGCAGTAATCGATCTTTTCGGAGTCGAAGAGCGAGGTACCGATGCTATAACCCTTTGCAGCGAGGAAGGTGTATGCCATACCGCCACCGATAATGAGGGTGTCAACCTTTGTAAGAAGGTTATCAATTACGTTGAGCTTATCTGCGACCTTTGCGCCACCGAGAATAGCGACGAAGGGACGTGCGGGATCAGCAAGAGCCTTACCCATAATGCCGATTTCCTTCTGAATGAGGTATCCGCAAACTGCGGGGAGATAATCAGCAACACCGGCGGTGGTAGCGTGTGCTCTGTGAGCGGTACCGAACGCGTCGTTTACGTATACGTCGGCAAGGGATGCGAGCTCCTTCGCGAAATCGGGAGCGTTTTTCTCTTCTCTTGCATCAAAACGTACGTTTTCAAGCAAAACTACGTCGCCGTCCTTCATAGCGGCGATCTTAGCCTTCGCGTCGTCGCCTATGATATCCGATGCAAAAACAGTCTTTACGCCAAGCTCGTTCAACTTATCTGCGACAGGCTTAAGGGAGAACTTGGTTCTGTCCTTTTCAGCCTTTTTGAGTGCGTCTGCCGTCGCCTGTGCTCTTTCGCCTTCGGGCAACTTTTCAATAGCCTTCTTTTCCTTTTTGGTCAAGCCGAAGCCCTCAGTGAATATATTATGAGGCTTACCCATATGAGAGCACAAAATAACCTTTGCGCCTGCATTTGTCAAATACTTGATGGTGGGAAGTGCCTCGACGATTCTCTTATCACTTGTGATTACGCCATCCTTAAGAGGAACGTTAAAATCGCAGCGAGCCAAAACTCTTTTGCCGGCGACCTCAATATCCTCAATTGTCTTCTTTTCGTACATAGAAAATATCTCCTTTATAGTGAAAAATAATTATCCAAATGATAGTATACCACAAACTTATTATATAGTCAATAAGAAAGTTATAAAAATAACAGGCTTTTATTTTGACCTCTTTTTATTGACTTTGGCGCTTGTATATGATAAAATGATTCTCGGTCAAGTTTTTTGATAAAGAAAGGCGAGGTGAAGGTATGTTTGATAAGGGTTATTTCAAAGAAGAGCTTGTAAGGGCATTTGAAATAAATAATATCGCGCATTTGCTAAATGACGAGGCAATAGAAAAGTTTTCCCGTCTTACAGAAATTCTTCTTGCCGAAAATGAAAAATATAATCTCACCGCGATAAAGGATATAGACAAGATAATTCTGCTTCACTATGCAGATAGTCTTACGGCTGCCGAGCTTTTCCCAATAGGTGCGAGTGTTATCGACGTGGGCTGTGGCGCGGGCTTCCCTTCTATTCCTCTTGCTATCTGCCGTCCCGACCTTAAAATAACCGCTATGGACTCGACGGCTAAAAAGGTGAATTACGTCTCGATGGTTTCTTCAGAGCTTTCACTCGGCATAACCGCCATTTGCGCAAGGGCAGAAGAAATATCAAAGGCAGGTGCACCCGACTCGCTTCGAGAGAGCTTCGACTGTGCGACAGCGCGCGCCGTGGCAGACCTTTGCGTGCTATCCGAGCTCTGTCTTCCCTTCGCCAAGAAAAACGGCTCCTTTGTGGTCATGAAGGGCAAAAACGGACTTGCAGAGCTTGACAATGCAAAGAAGGCTATTTCGCTTTTGGGCGGACGCGTGACAGAGATAAACGAATTCGTATTGAAGGACAAAAACGGAGAGGAAAACGCGCGTGTTTCTGCCAAAATCATAAAGGAAAGAAAGACTCCCGTAGAATATCCTCGCGCATACGCGCAGATACACAAAAAGCCTATTTCGTAATTTTTTCATAAAAAGATTTTTTTTGCATATACTTATTAAGGAAGTGGCAATATTCCTTTCTTTTAGCCTGTTTTTCACGTCTTTTTTCATATATAAAAAAATAAAAAAAGGTATTGACAAACGAAAAATTAGATGTTATAATAATCGGGTAGCGTGAGAGATTCACTGCTATATAAGCCGGAATGGCGGAATTGGCAGACGCCCGGGACTTAAAATCCCGTGAGATTAACATCTCGTACCGGTTCGACCCCGGCTTCCGGCACCACATCACGGAGTTAGGCGGTCGAAAAGACTTATCGGTGCAAATCCGATATCCGTGCCACTTATATCGCGGGGTAGAGCAGCCTGGTAGCTCG
>JAZOOB010000144.1:0-3405 GCA_045654845.1 Eubacteriales bacterium
GCTTGGTCTTGGGGTGTCTGGGAGTGAATACCGTACAGCAATCCTCATAAGGCAAAACCGAGGTTTCAAAGGTGTGTATCTTTCTCGCTATCTCGACGGTTTCCTCTTTATCCATACCGATAAGAGGACGGAAAACGGGCATATCTACCACGCTGTCGGTGACGTTTATAGCCTCTATTGTCTGGCTCGCCACCTGTCCGAGACTTTCGCCGGTTATGAGTGCCTGACAACCGTATTGCTTCGCGCATTTTTGTGCGAGCGTCATCATGAAGATACGGAGAAGAAGGGTAAAGTAGTCCTCTTCGCAATTATCGCGTAAAACCTCTTGAATATGTGTAAGCGAGATTACGTGGATATGCAAGCGCGAGGTGTATTCGCAGAGCTTGTCTGCCAAAGTGAACACCTTTTCTCTCGCTCTTTCGCTTGTGTAAGGATAGCTTTCAAAGTGCAGACATTCGAGCTCTATTCCGCGCTTCGCCAGCATATAGCCTGCGACGGGGCTGTCTATTCCACCGGAAAGAAGCAAAAGCCCTCTTCCGCTTGAGCGAGGGGGCATACCGCCCGCGCCCTTCTGCTGATCGGCGTGAATATATGCATTTTGGTCGCGCACCTCGACTCTTATCATACAGTCGGGCTTATGAAGGTCGACCTTCATTTTCGGCATACGGGAAAGAAGCGCGCCGCCCACCTCTGCCGCTATCTGCGGTGACTGTAAGGGGAATCGCTTGTCCGAGCGCTTCGCGTCTACGCGGAAGGTCTTCTTCCCTTCCATTTTTTCGGGAAGGTATTCCTTCGCTATGCGAAGAATGTCGTCCATATTCTTTTCGGCTACCGCCGCGCGCGTAACACCCGAAATGCCGAATATCTTTTTTAAACACTCGAACATTCCGTCAAGGTCGCAGTCCTCGGTTGTCGGCTCGATATAAACCGTACTTTGCAGACTCGTTACCTTAAATCTGCCGTACTGCGTCGCTCTTTTCTTTATTTCTCTTGTAAGGCGGGCTTCAAAGGTCGAGCGATTCGCTCCCTTTAAAACTATCTCCCCGTATTTACATAAAAGTATTTCCTTTATCTGTTCCATTTTAGCTCTTTCCGTTTTGTTTTATTTGAGATAATTTTACCATATAATTCTCTCTTTTTCAAGAAGTTTTCCTCTTCTTATGACAAAATTATCATTTTTCATTATTCGAAAAAAACACCTCCGTAAAACCACGGAGGTGTTTGTAAATAAAAGTTTACTTAGCCTAATTTCGCGAGTGCGGCAAGAAGTGCTTCCTTGGTCGCCTCGTATTTTTCGAGCTTCGCTTTTTCAGCGTTTATTACGGCTTCGGGAGCCTTTGAGGTGAAGTTCTCGTTTGAAAGCTTCTTTACCAAGCGCTCGATTTCACCGTTGTTCTTCTCTATTTCTGCATTAAGACGCGCGCGCTCCTTATCGAAGTCGATAACGTCTGCCATAGGAATATAGAAGGTAGCCGCGTCGGTTACGATATTCACCGCATTTTCATCGTCGTAGCTGTCAGCGATAATAAGCTCAGAAACACCTGCGAGCTTGACGAAGAACATTTCAGCGCTATCAAACAGTTCCTTCTGCTTTGTAACTACAAAGAGCTTCGCCTTCTTTGAAAGCGGAATATTCATTTCTGCGCGGCGCGCACGGATCGCTCTTATAGCCTCGATAATCTTTTCGAGCTTCTCTTCTTCCTTTGTAAAGACGAGCTTTTCGTCAAACTTGGGGTAAGAGCTTATCATGATGCTCTCATCCTCGTGAGGCAAGCTCTGATAAATTTCCTCGGTTATAAAGGGCATATAGGGGTGAAGAAGCTTCAAGGTGTTTGTCAAAACGTAGATAAGCACGCTTGATGCGGTCTTTGCTTCTACTGTGCCCTTGTTCTGCAAGCGACCCTTGCAAAGCTCGATATACCAGTCGCAGAATACGTCCCAAGTGAAGTCGTATATGAGCGAAAGCGCAATTCCGAGCTCGTATTTATCTATCGCGTTATTTACCTCTTTTGCAAGGGTGTTTACGCGGGAAATTATCCACTTATCCTCGTCGGCAAGCAGATTTTCTGCGGGAAGCTCATAGCCTGCCTCGTCCTCGAGATTCATAAGCACGAAGCGAGAAGCGTTCCAGAGCTTGTTTGCAAAGTTACGCGCAGCCTCGATCTTTTCGTCGGAGAAGCGCATATCGTTTCCGGGCGCGTTACCCGTCGCAAGAGCGAAGCGGAGAGCGTCTGCGCCGAACTGCTCGATTATCATAAGCGGGTCGATACCGTTTCCGAGCGACTTCGACATCTTTCTGCCCTGCGCATCACGTACAAGTCCGTGAATGAATACCGTGCTAAAGGGCACTTGATTCATATTCTCAATACCCGAGAATATCATTCTCGCAACCCAGAAGAATATAATATCGTAGCCTGTTACCAAAACGTTTGTAGGATAGTAACGCGCAAGATCCTCGGTCTTGTCGGGCCAGCCCATAGTCGAGAAGGGCCAGAGCGCAGACGAGAACCACGTGTCAAGCACGTCGTCTTCCTGACGCATAGCCTTTCCACACTTGGGGCATATAGCCTCGTTTTCCTTGGTTACTACCATTTCGCCGCAGGCGTCACAGTAGAACGCGGGAATTCTATGTCCCCACCAGAGCTGACGGGAAATACACCAGTCGTGTACGTTTTCCATCCAGTTTGTGTAGGTCTTCGTAAATCTTTCGGGCTCAAACTTAACCTCACCGTCAAGGACTGCCTTGAGTGCGGGCTCAGCGAGAGGCTGCATCTTTACGAACCACTGATTAGAGGTAAGCGGCTCAACCGTCGTCTTACAACGGTAGCAGGTACCTACGTTATGCGAGTGATCCTCGACTTTAAGAAGGAAGCCCTCTTTTTCGAGGTCAGCGACGATTTCCTTTCTCGCCTCGTATCTGTCCATTCCGTTATATCTTCCCTCGGGGAAGTTCACCGTCGCATCGTCGTTGAGCATACGGATAATTTCAAGGTTATGGCGCTTTCCTACCTCAAAGTCGTTGGGGTCGTGCGCGGGAGTAATCTTAACGCAACCCGTACCGAATTCAAGGTCAACGTAATCGTCTGCAATAACGGGAATCTCTCTGCCCACAAGAGGAAGAATAAGCATCTTTCCTACAAGGTCGGTGTAGCGCTCGTCGTTAGGGTTGACGGCAACTGCTACGTCACCGAGCATAGTTTCGGGACGAGTGGTGGCGATAATTACGTCGCCCTTTCCGTCCTTTCTCGGATATCTTATGTGGTAGAAATGTCCTGCCTGCTCGCTGTATTCAACCTCAGCGTCAGAAAGTGCCGTGATACAGTGAGGGCACCAGTTGATTATACGGTTTCCTCTGTAAATAAGTCCCTTGTTATAAAGGTTTACGAAAACCTCTTTAACCGCACG
>JAZOOB010000145.1:0-3090 GCA_045654845.1 Eubacteriales bacterium
AAATGACGAAAACGGAGAATACTTTATTTTCGGCGAGCCTTCGCTCGCTCACCATACCTTCCTTGGATGGTATATTGAGAATACCGAAACGAGAGTAGAGGAGGATGACGTTGTTACGGATAGCGGAGACCTCACGCTTGTGGCTAAGTGGGAGGCGCACACCTATACTATAACTATAAAGTATCTGCTTGAGGACGGAAGCGGCGCATTCGGAAATGAGTCGATAGAAACCTATAAATATGAGCACGGCAGAGAATATACCTTCATAGCCAAGGAGCTTGGCGGATACACTCCGGACCCACCGTCTGTAAGCGGAACGGTCGCAGGTCAGGACGTGATATTCACTTTTACCTATATATCCAATTATCCCGACGGTCCTATTATTGAAGCGACTGTGACGTGGGGCGATCTGTCTTTTGGATTTGAGCCCGGTCGCTGGGATCCCGAGACGCACACCTATGAAGACGATATATTTACTCCAAACGGCGATAACTCTATAACGGTAACGAACGATTCCTCACACGTATTCCAGACAGAAGGCACGGAGCATATAAAAAAGAGCATTTCCGTCAATGCGGAAATCACCTTTACCGCGCTTTATGAATTCAGAAATCTTTACGGCCGTTTCACAGAAACTGCCGACGCCGACAGCGTTGAAGCAGAGGGCATCGAGACTGTGAATTTGGTAGTAACCACAAAGGCTCCGAAAAAGGTCTACTTCTGGCTTTTGGGTAACTTTGAGCCGACAGCCATAGCGGATTACGTGATAGGATCCTGTACCGTTACTCTGAGAGGAGGTGCGATAGAAGAATGACAAATTACAGCTATAAATTAAATAATGACTATGACAGACAAATAAACGTAGGTGCTACGTATTTGCGCTGCTACTCAAAAGAAAAGCTGAACGAGCTTTATCCCGAGGGCAATTACAGTATTGTCGGAGAGATGAAGTGCAAGGCGAAAAAGGAAGAGAAGCAGAAAAAGAAGAAAACGAAGAAAAAGCTACCGATAGGACAGACAAGTGTCGGTAATAGCATTTTTGAAGTCTTTGCTTTTGGAACTCACGGTAGCTTCTTAAGTAAGGACGTAGGCTATGCTTGTGTCGGAGAAGACAAATTTCTTATAGTCAAGCAGAGCAGAGTTCCTTTTATCGCTACTTTTTCTCCTATGCTACTGACGATTGTGGCTTGTATAGTTATCATTCTCTTGCTCGTTCTGGGGCAGTCGCCTCAAGAGGAGGGCACCTACCACCCGTTACCCAGCGTTGACCCTAATATAGAGGTGATAGACCCTGCGGTGACCACGACGAGTGGCACGGGAGACGGCCCCTCGACACCTGTCGACCCCTCTGTGACGACAAACGGCGGAGAAGGTCCCGACACCCCCGTAAATCCTGATCCGTCAGAGCAGGGAGGAGGCTCGGTGTCGCTCATATACACTATGGAGGCGACCTATAAAGAGGGCGACGATGACATTTCGGTGTATTTTAAAAATCCGAAAAAGTCGGACCACGACGTAGTCCTTGAGCTTTACGCTATGGCCACCGACGGATCGCGCGTGCTTATGGCGAAAAGCGGAAGAATTCCCGCAGGCTATGGCATTGAAAAAATGACGCTGCTCGGTTCAGCCCCCGATTTGTCCAAAAACAACTACAAGGGACTTTACAGAGTTACCTTCTACGATCCCAAGACGGGAGAGCTCGCGACGGTTAATACGGAAATCCCCGATATATCCATAACCGTAAAATAATAGTATTTATTACTCTCCGACAAAGGCGGAGAGCTGTAAATAGAAAAAAATCAATTATTATGAAAGGAAAACACACAAATGAAGAAAATTTTTGCACTTGCACTCGTAGTTGCTATGATGCTCGCTATGTCTGTTTCTGTTTTTGCATTCGATATCGAAGCAAATAATGGAAGTGCATCCAAGGAGATCACTGTAAACAACACTGTAACGTATGACCCTCAGGACGTTTATGCAGTTAACGTTGAGTGGACTACCACTAACTTTGCACTCGAATCTGCATCCGGTATCTGGGATCCTGAAAACCACGTATATAAAGACGGTGAGCAGACCACCTTTGCTTCCGGCAAAAATACCGGTACGGTAACCGTTATTAACCACTCTAACGTAGCTATCGACGCTACGATCGCGCTTTCAAGCACTGATAGCAATATCACCTTTACAGCTGACGAGGCGACAAAGGAAATAGCAGAAGCGGACGCAGGCGAGTCCCTCGGCGATAAGACGAAGGCTCCTAAGGCAGTGTTCACCGTAACCGGTGCGGTAGCTGAAGATTATTATACCACCGCTGCAAGCATCACCGTTACCGCTACAGTAACGATAGCGAAGAAGTAAGATCATAAGCAATTTCACGCATTAGCGGGGCGAAAGCCCCGCTGATGACAGGTCGTATTGGCGAAAGCCTTCCTTTGAATGCGGCTTAAATAAAATAATTACGTGAGATAATATGGACAGAAAAGAAAAAAGAATTATTACGGTCACGGCAATTCTTCTTGTCGCCGCACTGATTGCGACGGCGGTCGTGTTTTTCGTTCAGAAAAACAAGAACTCCTTCGATCCGCCCCCCTTTGATAAGGGCGCGACAAGCGGAATCCCTGCCGTAAATAATGACGCCTTGCAGTATCGTAACGTGAAGGTGTCGGAAGATCTTTCTTTTTCGCTGTGTATGTGTCCTTCGTATGAGGACGGTGAAGTGAAGGTGCTTTTGACGAATGACGAAGGTAGCTCCGCTTACGTTCGCATAGTGCTTTTTGATGCCGAGGATAATACGGTGGGCGAAAGCGGTCTTATCAAGCCGGGCGAATACGTCGAGAGCGTCTCGCTTTCCATAACGCCTGAAAATGATATGACACTGAAAGCGAAGATACTTTCTTACGATATGAAAACCTATTACAGCAAGGGAACGTCGGACGGAGAGCTTAAAATCAAGGTAGGCGAATAGCTCTCGAAAAAAATTGTAAAATAAAAAACGTTTAAAGAGAGCGAATCGCCTACCTCGCTCTTTTTTTATTTTTAATTTACGTATAAAAATTTTAAAAAGACTTGAAAAATGCGCGCGTTTAT
>JAZOOB010000146.1:0-8130 GCA_045654845.1 Eubacteriales bacterium
GAGTGCCGAAGATCATAGATAACGACCTCGTGGGCACAGACCATACTCCTGGCTTTGGCTCTTGCGCCAAGTACGTCGCCACTACGATAAAGGAAATTATAAGAGACTGCGCGGTTTATACGAAAAAGGCGGTCACCATAGTCGAGATTATGGGACGAGATGCAGGTTGGCTCACTACCGCATCAGCCCTTCCGCACTTTATTTCGGGAGAAGGTCCCGACCTTATATATCTGCCCGAGCGCGATTTCGACATGGACGAATTCTTCAAGTCGGTAAGAGAAAAACTCGAAATACATCCAAACGTAGTAGTTGCCGTTTCCGAGGGTATTCGCACGAAGGACGGAAAGTACGTCGGAGAGGGCGCGCAGAGTGGCGCTGTCGACGTGTTCGGTCATAAGTACCTTTCGGGTACGGGAAAAGCGCTCGAAATTGCTATTAAAAACGAGATAGGCTGTAAGGTGCGTTCGGTAGAGCTTAACATTTCACAGCGTTGCGCTTCTCACATAGCATCAAAGACCGACCTTGCGGAATCCGTAAGAGTGGGTAAGACCGCGGTGAAAATGGCGGTTAAGGGCAGAAGCGGAGTTATGATGTGTATGCAGAGAGGATGCACGAAGACGGGTAAGTACACTATAAGCGTGAAAGCCTCGCCCGTTTCCGAAATCGCAAATAAAATTAAAAAAGTGCCCGACAGCTTCATAAATAAAGAGGGCAACTACGTCACGCGCGAGTGCATAGATTACCTTATGCCGCTTATCGTAGGCGAGCCCGATTTGAAGTTTGAAAACGGATTGCCCGTACATTATGTAATAAAATAAAAAAACTATTGAAAAAACCGATATTTTGTGATAGAATAATACGGTTAGATAAATTAAAATTCAGGATTTAATCGAAAGGGAAGCTATTATGCAGAGCAGAACGCATAATTTAAATGAATTGAGAATAGAAAACGTAGGCGAGCGCGTTGTCCTTGTCGGCTGGCTCGATAACGTAAGAAAGGTCAGCAAAAACCTCGCGTTTTTGGTTATGAGAGATTTTTACGGAAAGACTCAGGTAGTTGTAGAGAGCGAGGAGCTTATGGCTATCGTCGACTCTATCAACATAGAGTCTACCATTTCGGTTTCGGGTATCGTTCGCGAGCGTTCCTCGAAGAATAAGGATATGGCTACGGGTGATATCGAGGTAGTGCCCGAAAAGATAGACGTTCTCGGCAAGTGTATATATAACGAATTGCCCTTCGCTATCAGTCACTCGAAGGAAGCAGACGAAAATATCCGTCTCAAATACAGATATTTGGACCTTCGTAACCCCGCGGTAAAGAATAATATAATTCTTCGTTGCAACGTAGTTGCCGCACTTCGTAACAGTATGATAGAAAAGGGATTTTTGGAGATAACCACCCCTATTCTTACGAGCTCGTCGCCCGAAGGCGCGAGAGACTATCTCGTTCCGTCGAGAAATCACCCTGGAAAGTTCTATGCTTTGCCTCAGGCACCTCAGCAGTTCAAGCAGCTTCTTATGGCGTCGGGATTTGACAGATACTTCCAGATAGCGCCCTGCTTCCGCGATGAAGACGCGAGAGCAGACCGTTCCCCCGGTGAATTCTATCAGCTCGATATGGAGATGGCATTTGCAGGACAGGAGGACGTATTCGCGGTAATCGAGGACGTACTTCCCCCCGTATTCGCGAAGTTTGGTATTTATAACAAAGCGTCTAGCGCACCCTTCAAGAGAATTCCTTATAACGAAGCTATGGATAAATACGGTTCGGATAAGCCCGACCTTCGTATAGACCTCACTCTTACCGACCTCACCGCGCTTATAGGTGACTGTGGCTTTGAGCCCTTCGCTAATAACGTAGTAAAGGGTGTTATAGTTGATAACTATGCAGGCACGAGAAAAGCAATAGATAAGATAATGGCAGACGTCGAGATACAGACCGGCAATAAGGCATATTGGTTCAAGCTTGACGAAAACGGACAGCTCGTCGGTGGAATTTCCAAGTTCCTTCAGGACAGAGCAGAGAAGCTTATTTCCGAGCTCGGCCTTAAGCCCAACACCCTCGTTGCTATCTCGGCAGGTAAGAAGCTCGCAGCGCAGAAGACTGGTGGCGCTCTTATCAAGATTATCGGTAACTCTACCGAAAATCATATGAATAAGGAATGCTACGAATTCTGCTGGGTTGTTGACTTCCCGATGTATGAAATCGGCGAGGAATCAGGCAAGCTTGAATTCTGTCATAACCCCTTCTCGATGCCTCAGGGCGCTTTGCAGGCGCTTCTCGATGCAGAGGGCGACTTGGAAAAGGAGCTTGCAATAAACGCTTATCAGTATGACCTCGTTTGTAACGGTATCGAGCTTTCCTCTGGCGCTGTAAGAAACCACGACCCCGAGATAATGAAGAAGGCATTCGAGCTTGTTGGCTTGGGCGAAGAGGATGTGAAGGCGAAGTTCCCCGCGATGTATAATGCATTCTGCTATGGCGCACCGCCTCACGCAGGTATTGCCCCCGGTGTTGACCGTATGGTAATGATGCTCGCAGGCGAAGAGAGCATTCGTGAGATAATTCCTTTCCCGATGAACAAGAAGGCTCAGGATATTATGATGGGCGCACCCTCGACCGTTGAAGAGCATCAGCTTAGAGACGTTCATATAAAGCTTGCTAATATTGAGGAATAAAACAAAAATTAAAGCTCTTCAAGATTTTCTTGAAGAGCTTTTCTATTTAAAGTGGTCATAAAATTCGTTTAACCTCGGAAACTACTATATCAACAGCTTCCTGTTCGGAGCTCGCATAAATAGTACAGCCTGCCGCGCGCATATGGCCGCCACCACCGAGCTTTACGCAAAGTGAGGCTACGTCCTTTTCTACCGAGCGCATAGACGCTTTATAAGTTCCGTCGTCTAATTCCTTGATAGCCACCGCGATTTCCACACCGTCAAGCGAGCGCACGACGTCGATTATAGTCTCAAAGAATTCGAGCTCAAGACCAAGCTCGTCGCGTTCCTTTTTCGTCACACAGACGAGATTGAGCTTCCCACCGAAAAATGATTTCATTTTCGTGAGAGCAAAGCCCTCTGCCTTTAAAATCTCTTCTGACTTACAGTCGAAAAGAAGTCTGTTTATTTCCGACGCGTCTGCACCCATATTGAGAAGCTCTGCCGCTACTAAATGCGTATGAGGCGTTACGGTTGAATACTTAAAACAGCCGCTATCAGAAGAAATTGAGGCATAAAGAGTGTTTATCATCAAGGGAGTAAAGCCCTCTATATATCCTTTTTTCTCTAATTCCTTCGCAATATCGAAAATTATCTCACCTGTCGCGCACGCATTAGCACATACGTAGTTGTCTGCGAAAATCGTACCCGAGCTATGATGGTCTATCATAAGATACGGAGTGGCAGCTTCCTTTACCCTTTCGGGCAGATTTCCAAGCTGAGCAGGGGATGCTACGTCGACACAAATGAAGTCGCAAGAGGAATAGTCCGAATAGGTCGTGTTTTCACACCCTTCGGTGAGAAATTCCAAGCGCTTCGGGATTTTATCCGCGCAGAGATATCCCACACGCTTGCCAAGATTTGATAAAATATGAAAAAGCGCCATCGCACTACCTACCGCGTCGCCGTCAGGGGCGCGGTGCATTACTATTATAGGGTTTTTCACACTTATCAGTTTCTCGCATACCTCGCAAAGAGAAAGCGCCTTGAAATCAGTTTTGTTCATTACCTTCATCATCCTGATTTTCTTCGGTCGTCGGGAATTTTGCGCGGTCATCCTCGATTTGCTTAAGTAGCTTCGCTATGTGAGCGCCGTGCTCGATAGAATTATCCGCAGAGAATATAAGGTCGGGGGTAATACGGAGATTGAGCGTTGACGCCAAGTGATGACGGAGCATTCCGGTAACCTTCTTTAAGCCCTCGAGCGCTTCCTTCTGGTCGCCCATAGCGGAGAAGGAAATCTTCGCTATCTTGAGGTCGGGAGACACCTCTGCGTGAGTTATCGTCACAAAGTTATTTACTATTCTCGGCTCTCGCACGTTGCCGAGCGCTATGGCAAGTTCCTGCGCAACTGCGTCGTTTATTCTTCCTCTTCTGTGCTTTGACATATCTTTTTTTCCTTTTATATCAGTAGTTTTGTATTTCTATTTTCTTTACGCCGCCAGTAAAATCTTCGCCTAAGAAGATTGAAGCGACCGAGCTGAAGTTCTCGGGACTGTCGCTTACGTAGTATTCTACGCGACCGTTACCCGAAGAGTTGTTGCCCATCAGCTCTGTAAGCTGCTTCGCCGCTTCTGAGCCACTGTTTATGAGTGTGACGGAAGGCAGAATCTGCGATATCACTTCGGAGATAATAGGGAAGTGAGTACAGCCCAAAATAAGCGTATCCGCGCCGAAATCCTTTATCGGCTGTAAGTATCTTCTCGCCACCTCGAGCGTTACACAGTCATCCTTTTGCACGAATCCGTTTTCTACGAGCGGAACGAATAATGGACAAGCGATACCCATAGTCTGAGCGTCTCTGCAAAGGCTCTTCAATGCTTTTTCGAAGGACCCGCTTGAAATAGTAGCAGAAGTTCCTATAATTCCGATTTTCTTGTTTTTCGTCTCTTTTATCGCGCTATTCGCCGCGCCCTCGACAACACCTATAATAGGGAAGTCGAAGCTCGCCTTTAAGTCTTTGAGCGCTACCGAGCTCACAGTGCCGCAGGCGGCAAGCACCGCCTTTACGTTATGCGAGGCAAAGAAGTTCATAGCCTGCTTTGCGTACTGTATTATCGTGTCGCGGCTTCTCGTTCCGTAGGGGACTCTTCCCGTATCACCGAAATAGATGAAATCCTCGTTTGGCATAAGACGCATAGCCTCGCGAAGCGCGGTAAGTCCACCAAGTCCGCTATCAAAAATTCCTATCATAATATTCTGTACCCAATTGCGCCACCTACAAGCTCATCGATAAGCGCAGAGAATGAGAGCCCTGCCTTTTCCATAAGCTTCGGGTACATACTTATAGAGGTGAACCCGGGTAGCGTATTTATTTCATTGAAAACTATTCTTTCGTCTTTGTGTGTTACAAAGAAGTCCACGCGCGAAAGACCGCTACAATCAAGAGCGCGGAATATTTTTTCTGCATAAACTCTTATCTTACTTTCGGTGTCGGCAGAAATTCTTGCGGGCATATAGTAGTTTGCCACGTCGGTTTTATATTTAGTATCGTAGTCGTAGAATTCACTGCAAGGCTCTATTTCACCCGTGCCCGAAATTACTGTGCGAAGTCCGTCAAGGACCGCCACCTCGACCTCTCTGCCTTGGATGTATTCTTCGACGAGGATCTTTTCGTCTACTGTAGCCGCCGTCTCTAATGCTTCTATAAGCTTTTCTCTGTTTTCAGCTTTGGAAACCCCTACCGAGCTACCCGAATTAGAGGGCTTTACGAATACGGGATAAGAAAGCTCTTTTTCGATTTTTTCAAGAAGAGCGTCGTTAATACTTTTCGCATTTACGTCTACCCATTTTGCCATAGGGATGTTCAAGTCGTTAAGCAGAAGCTTTGTCGCCGATTTGTCCATACACAAAGCGCTCGAAAAACACTTACATCCTACGTAGGGCACGTGAAGAAGCTCGAGTACCCCCTGCAGCTTTCCGTCCTCACAATTTTGTCCGTGCAAAACGGGGAATATAACGTCGGGACGAATCTGCTTCATAGTTCCGTTAAGACAGATAATAGACGACTGCTCACCCTTCGGCAGAATTGCCACGTGAATAAGATTTTTTACGTCGTGTTCCCATTCACCGCTTGCAATTTTTTCGATGGGGCCGTTATATATATTCCATTCGCCCTTTTTGGTTATTCCTATTTTAATTATATCGTATTTTTCTTTGTCCGCGTTTTTAATTACCGCGGCGGCAGAGCGCAGAGAAACCTCGTGCTCGTTACTTTCACCGCCGAAAAGGACTAAAAGAGAAAGTTTCATATATTACCTCAAAAGTATATTTTTATTTTTATCGGTTGGGCTTTTTAAGTATCGCGCCCCTGTGATTTTTTCCGTAATCATTTATACACTCGCAAAGATAGCCTTGTTGCTCTGCAAGTGAGATTATATCGTTTTTCTGGTCGTATCCCGTTTCAAACAGGAAAAATCCGCTGTCCTTTAATTTGCTTTCGTATTCCTTTACTATTCGGCGGTAGAATTTCATTCCGTCCTCGCCACCGTCAAGTGCGATTATGGGCTCGCGTCTTACGTCGCTTGAAAGTGTCTCTATTACGTCGCTTCTTATATAAGGAGGATTAGATATAACCGCATCGAGCGCCTCACAGGAAATGCTTTCGGACAAAATGTCGCATAAAACGAATTCTATGCGGTCAGAAACACCGTTTGAAATTGCATTTTCCTTTGCAATAGAAAGTGCGCCAAGAGAAATATCGAGAGCGATTGCTCGACAGTCCTTTCTGTGCGCAAGTATAGATATAGCGATACACCCACTACCTGTGCAGAGGTCTATGAAAAAGGCGTTTTTGGGCAGATTCTTTATTGCGTATTCGACTATTATTTCGGTGTCGCTTCTCGGTATAAGACAGTCGGGGGAAACTGCGTATCTTTCCCCGTAAAATTCGGTATAGCCGAGAATGTAGGCAAGAGGCTCGTTTTCCAAACGTCTTTTCAGTGCGGATTCTAAATCCCTTGAAGAAAAGTCAGGATTTTCAGCGAGAATCTGCGAAAACGAAAGACCGCTGTAAAAGGAGAAGAGAAGACGTGCTTCGTAGTCTGCATTTTCGTTTGCGACGGGGATTAGCGCCTCTCTTATCTCTGTGACCGTCATTATGCCTTTTCCTCGTTCTCTTTTTTCTTGTTGTCTTCCTTTATATATGCGTTTTTCGTGTATGCCTCTCTGTCAAAATCGGGGAAATCGTTCGGCATAGCGAGCTTCATAGCTACGATAGCTACCTCGAGCTGCTTTTCGTCGGGCTCTTTCGTAGTCAAGCGCTGCATCCACAGACCGGGCGCAGACAGAGCCTTTGAAATGAAATTCGGGTGCTTTCCCGCATACATTATGAATTCATATCCGACACCGACGATAATCGGTACGAGCACGAGCTTGATAACGCTTCTTAAAATATCGTTTAAAGAAGTAGGGATGATAAGCGAAACGAGAATTCCCACAAATAGCATAACGAACAAAAAGCTCGTTCCACAGCGGGGGTGGAATCTCGTATACTTTTTCGCGTTTTCGGGCGTAAGCTCGACACCTGCCTCAAAGCAAGCGATACATTTATGCTCTGCGCCGTGATACTCAAACGTTCTCTTTATTTCAGGCATAAGAGAAACGAGATAAATGTAAAGAATGAAAATTCCTATCTTGATAAATCCCTCGGGAATGGCGCGCCAAGCACCGAGAGTTTCCACACCGAAAAGATGAGCGATACCGCTTACTGCAAGTGTGGGCAGATATATGAAAAGACCGAGACAGAGTGCGACACCGAGTATGAGCGCCACTACCATAAGAATATCGAAAAGTCTGACGCCAAAGTGTTTTTTGATCCACTTTTCCGCCTTCGTTTCCTCTTCTTCCTCGGCGACCCCCAGCATCTCTGCCGAAATGGTGAGAGTAGAGTAGCTGAGCATCATCATTTCTATGAAGTTGATGACACCTCGCAAAATCGGTATGTTCATCCATTTGTGCTTTTTACGGACAGAGACGAATTTTCTTTCGTTTACCACTATCTCGCCGTTTTCTTTACGGCAGGCAGTGCAGCAGTTGTCGTCTGACTTCATCATTATTCCGTCTAAAACAGCCTGACCGCCTACGCGGTTAAGTCGTGAGCAAGCTTCCTTTTTCATAATAAGACCTCTTTAAAATCATTATATGTCAGCTTTTTTAAAAGCTATAATCTTCATATTAAAATATTATATCACATTATAATTATAAAATAAACTGTTTTTTTAAATTTCCTGCCATTTTTAAAGAAAAATTTTCAACAATTATGAATAATTTACAAAAAAATGAAAAAAATTATAAAAAACCCCTTGACAATGAAAAATCTAAATGATATACTAATCGAGCACCCCAAAAGAGAGGCGAAAGCTTCTTTGGTGCATATACGGTACAGATTTCTGCGAAAAAAGCTGAAAAAAA
>JAZOOB010000147.1:0-4629 GCA_045654845.1 Eubacteriales bacterium
GGTAAAGCGAGCATCTAATTTGTATCTGTATCTTATCGCGTTCATTCTCTTTAATATTTCGATACAGATATTTATGCCCTACCTCATTATATACTATGAGGTATCGCTGGGGATGTCGGACTACGTTCTCATTATGGCGCCCGCTGTAATCCTCGCCTCCGTCGTGACGTTTTTGTGGGGAAGGGTATACGATAAGCGCGGATTTGGATTTTCCTCTCTATTCTCACTTTTATGGCTCTCGCTCGGATACGTTTTGCTCTTCTTCTACGAAGCGAAATTGATGGTATTCATAGGCTCGCTTCTTATGATGTGCGGATTTCTTTCGGGCATGGCGGTCTTTGGCGCGAAGATAAGAGATCTGACGCCTGTCGGACAGGCAGGAAGATTTCAGGGCGTAAGAATATTCTCTCAGGTGCTTATCCCCGGTATCGTCGGCCCTTACATAGGAAAGCTCGTGCTTAAAAATGCAGAGGTGATGGAGAATTCCGACGGAACGACCTCGTTTATACCGAACAGAAATATATTCTTCGCTTCTCTTATCGTCGCTATCATAACTATAATAGTGACGCTCTTGATTATGAAGCTGACACAAAAGCCCCGTATAAATAAAAATCTCAAAACCCCTTTTGAAGACGACGAAAACAGCTCTTTTGCCGACGAATATCCTCGCCCCCAGCTGAAAAGAAGCTCTTATCTTTCGCTTTGCGGTGAGTGGGACTTGTCGGTAAAAAATAAAAAGGGCGAGTGCTACCTTGGAAAAATAAAAGTACCTTTTCCGCCCGAATCAAGACTTTCGGGCATTGAGAGGGAACTAAAAAAGGGCGAAAGATATATTTACAAAAAAAGCTTTGAGCTGCTCGAAGACTTTAATGTGGGCAGAGTCATCATAAATTTCGGCGCGGTGGATCAAAAGGCAAGCGTGAAAATAAACGGCGCGTCTGTCGGCTCGCATATAGGCGGATATCTGCCCTTTTCGTTTGATATAAGCGAGTATATAAGGGTAGGCGAAAACGAAATAGAAATAGAGGTCGAGGATACACTCGACAAAGCTCTTCCGTACGGAAAGCAGTGCGAAAAGCGCGGTGGAATGTGGTATACCCCCATATCTGGTGTATGGCAACCCGTATGGCTTGAAAGCGTACCCCAAAACTATATAAAAAGCATAAAAATAACGCCCACACTCGACTCGGTGAAGATAGAAAGTGTAGGCGGTGAAAAAGAAAAAACGATAAAAATAAGATATGAGGACGAAAAAAAAGAATGCTTTTCCTATTCGGGTGACAGTGTAGAAATTCGTCCCGAAAGAATAAGACTCTGGACACCCGACGACCCGTATCTGTATCATTTTACTCTCACCGACGGAAAAGACGAGATAGAATCCTATTTTGCACTACGAACCATTACAACAGAGAATGTAAACGAAAGTAGACAAATTTGCCTTAACGGAAAGCCGTATTTCTTCCACGGTCTGCTCGATCAGGGCTATTACAGTGACGGAATTTATCTTCCCGCTAACCCGAAAGGATTTCTCTTTGATATCCTTCAAATGAAAAAGTGCGGATTCAATACCCTTCGTAAGCATATCAAAATAGAGCCCGACCTTTTCTACTATTACTGTGACATGCACGGAATGCTCGTATTTCAGGATATGGTCAATAGCGGGAAATATAGCTTTTTCATAGATACCGCACTACCTACTATCGGCTTGAAAAAGGGGATTACCCATAAAGCGAGCAAAAAGCGCAGAGAGTTTTTTGTGTCGCACTCAAAAGAGACGGTAGAGCTTCTTTACAATCACCCCTCTGTCGTTTATTATACGATATTCAACGAGGGCTGGGGACAGTATGATGCCGACGAGCTTTACACCGAATTAAAGGCGTGTGATGAAACTCGCATTTGGGATACTACGTCAGGCTGGTTTAAAGAAAAGCTGAGCGACGTGGAAAGCGAGCATATCTATTTTAAAAAGATAAAGCTCAAGTCCTCTACCCGTCCTATAATTCTCTCGGAATTCGGTGGTTATTCCTATAAGATACCCGAGCATTCCTACAATCTCGACAAAACCTACGGATACAAATTCATTTCGGACAAGGAAGAGTTTATGACCTCGCTTGAAGCCCTTTATGAAAACGAGGTTATTCCCTCGCTTGAAATCGGTCTTTTCGGCACTATACTTACGCAGGTCAGCGACGTAGAGGACGAGACAAACGGACTTCTCACCTACGACAGACAAGTCCTTAAGGTTTCCGAAGAAAGAATGAAAAACCTTTCCGATAGGCTGTATTCCGAGTTTGAAAAGCAGATTGAAGCCAAAAACTAAAGGCAAACTATTATTTACATATAACAAAGATTGAAAGGAAAAACGTTATGAATTTTAGCGTAAATCACCCGATAATATTCGTTTTAGTGGCGATAGTTATCGCGGTAGTCCTCGCTCAGTCGGTCTATTTTCTTTTGAAGGCCGTGAAAAGAGCGAAGGAAATCGGAATGGATATGAAAAAGGTAAAAAAGACGATAAAAAGTGCGACTATATTCACGATAGCGCCCGCTGTGTCTATCGTTATTGCCGTAATCACACTTTCACAGTCTCTTGGAATTGCACTTCCTTGGCTCCGTCTTTCTGTCGTCGGCTCGCTTTCCTATGAGGCGATAGCTGCGGCGAATGCGGCATCGGGAATGAAAACCACGCTTGCCGACCTTGTGGGCAATATGGACGCATCCTCTTACGTGACTATTGCAATAGTTATGACCGTCAGCATTATGGTCGGTATATGGCTCGTGCCCGTTTTGGCGAAAAAGATTCAAAGAGGACTTGTGAGCTTTGAAAAGAAGGACGCGAAGTGGAGCGACCTTTTGCAGAATTCACTCTTTATTGGTATGATTTCCGCCTTTCTTGGCTACGTTTTCTGCGACATATCTCGTCTTTGGACTTCGGAAAATGGGGTTTTCACAAATTCAAAGGGCGAAGCGTTTACGTGGACCTCTGGACTTGTGCCCGTATTCGTCATGATTACGTCTGCGCTTATTATGGCTATATGCGGTCTTTTGATGAAAAAGTTTAAATGGAAGTGGATAAACGACTATGCGCTTCCCTTGAGTATGGTTATAGGTATGGCTTCGGCTATTCCGCTTACCGCTTTGTTTGGAGGTGCATTGTGATGAAGAACAAGAAGCTTTCGTATATGGATAGCGTACATAGAGACGGAACTATATGGAATCTGTCTGTTATGGTCATTCTTATGCTTTTCCCTGTGGCTGTTGCGCTTATTTTCAAAGCGATGCCTGACTGGAAGGGCGTAGCAGGTGGACTTTTCGCTACCGCGCCTATGTATTGGGCTGTGGGTGTCGTCGAGACCATCACCTTTATCCCTATGCTTGGTGCAGGTGGCTCTTACCTCTCCTTCGTTACGGGTAATATATCAAACTTAAAGCTTCCTTGCGCTTTAAACGCGCTCGAAAATGCAAACGTGAAGGCGCAGAGCGAGGAAGGCGAGCTTATTTCCACCATCGCTATCGCGGTTTCTTCTATTGCGACTACCTTGATAATTATACTCGGCGTGCTTCTTATAGTACCGCTTAACCCCATTCTTTCGTCAGTAGCCATAAAGCCCGCGTTCGACCAGATGCTTCCCGCACTCTTCGGCGCGCTTGGCGTAGTATTCGTTTCAAAGAACGTAAAGCTCGCGGCAGGACCTGCTATTCTTATGCTTATTCTCTTTATCTTCGTGCCTGCGCTCGACTCGTCTACGGTGGGCATTATGGTCCCCGTCGGCGTACTCTTTACGCTCGCATATGCGAGAATTCTTTATAAAAAGAATTGGATATGAGGTAATATATGATTTACGTATTATGTGCCATCTTGCTGGCGTTTTTGACTACAATAGTTGTCAGAATTCTTGCCTTTAAGCCGAAGAAAATCGAAGAGGTAGTGGCTACAAGGGAAAGCTTCGACAGTGAAAAGGCTATATCAAATCTACAAAAATTAGTAAGATGCAAAACGATATCGAGAGACGATAAGGAAAAAGAGGACGAAAAGGAATTCGAAAAACTCTATGCGCTTTTGCCCGAGCTTTATCCAAACGTGTATAAGAGCTGTGAGCTTATAAAATTTGAGGACAGAGGACTTTTATACAGATGGAAGGGAAAGACCGAGGGTAAGCCCTCGGTGCTTATGGCGCATTATGACGTCGTGCCTGTAAACGAGGAAGGCTGGCAGAAGCCACCCTTCGAGGCGATAATCGAGGACGGCGTTATGTGGGGAAGAGGCACTCTTGATACAAAGGTGACCTTCAACGGAATTTTATATGCGGCAGACACCCTTATTTCAGAGGGCTTCGTGCCCGAAAACGACGTGTATTTCGCTTTTTCGGGCGGAGAAGAGGTAAACGGAAAGGGCGCTTTGCATATAGTGAACTACTTCAAGGAAAAGGGCATAGAGCTTTCTATGGTGCTTGACGAGGGTGGTGCGGTAGTCGAAAACGTATTCCCAGGTGTAAAGAAGCCCTGCGCTATGGTGGGTATTGCCGAAAAGGGAATGCTCAACCTTGAATATAAGGTAGCGTCAAACGGCGGTCACGCATCAGCGCCCAAGCCTCATACACCCGTAGGAATTCTCTCTATGGCGTGCTG
>JAZOOB010000148.1:0-1528 GCA_045654845.1 Eubacteriales bacterium
ACGGAGTGTATTTATGAAAAAGCAAGAACGCTTTGAACGTGGCGCAGGGATTCTTCTGCCCGTGTTTTCCTTGCCGTCGGACTACGGCATCGGCTGCTTTGACGAGGCGGCATATAATTTTGTGGACTTCTTATGCGATGCCGGGCAGAGATATTGGCAGATTCTGCCCCTTAATCCTACGGGCTACGGTGACAGTCCATATCAGAGCTGCTGCGCCTTTGCGGGAAACCCCTATTTTATAAATATAAAGAAAATAATGCCCGAAGCTATCGTAAAAAAAGAGAAAAAAGGTTTTACCGAATATATCGACTACGCCTATTTATACGAAAATAGAATAAAGAATTTAAAAGAGAGTCTTGGAGACGTGCCGAAAAAGGCGGAAATTTCATATAGACGCTTTTGTGACGAGAATAGCTTCTGGCTCGACGACTACGCGCTCTTTATGACTATAAAAGAGAAAAACGAAAATCGTATGTGGACCGAGTGGGATAATGAAAGACTGAAAAACCACGACGAAGAGGCGCTTTTGGAGTTTTCCCGTGAACACAAAAAGGAGCTCGACTTTTGGAGACGTCTTCAGTTCGTTTTCTTTTCTCAATGGGACGCACTAAAAAGATATGCAAATAAAAAAGGAATTTCGATAATAGGGGATATTCCTATCTACGTTTCGCTTGACAGCAGTGACGTTTGGGCGAACAGAGAGCTTTTCCTTTTGCATTCCGATGGGTGTCCTTTGGAGGTCGCAGGAGTCCCGCCCGATACCTTTTCGAGCGACGGACAGCTATGGGGCAATCCTATCTATAATTGGCATGCGTTAGAAGAAAGAGACTTTCTCTGGTGGAAAAAGCGAGTGGAATTCTGTTCGTATCTTTATGATGCCATAAGAATAGACCACTTTATAGGTATAGTCAATTACTATTCTATACCCGCCAGCGCAGAAAACGCGAAAAACGGCAGATGGCATAAAGCCCCCGGCAGAGCATTGGTTTCTTCCTTTGAAGACGTTTCGGGTATTAAAATAATCGCTGAAAATCTCGGCAATATTACCGATGAGGTCACCGAGCTTTTGGAGGAATGCGGTTTCCCCGGAATGAAAATTCTGCAATTTGCATTTGGCGGAGATGAAACGAATACGAATCTTCCTCACAATTTTGAGCAGAATAGCGTAGTATATGGTGGTACGCACGATAATCAGACGCTCGTAGGGTATTTTTCTACCTGTAGTGAAAGAGAGCTCGACTTCGCCTCATATATATTAAATCAAAAAAATAAAAGCCCACTCGCGATTTCAAAGGAAATCATACGTGCAGGGCTTTCAAGTGTAGCGGATATAGCTATCTTTTCTATTCAGGATTATATCGGTCTTGATGACCGTGCGAGGATAAATACCCCGTCGGTAGCCGAGGGGAATTGGCAATGGCGGGTATCAGCAAAAAGACTGACGCCAAAGCTTTCAGAGGAAATAAAGGCTATGTGCCGTTCCTATAATCGTTGATTATATATTAAGCAAAAGCGCAATTATAGGCAT